>DASUHT010000031.1:0-21770 GCA_036273335.1 Gaiellales bacterium
GCACGTGCACGTCCACCGTGCGGGTGTCCCCCGCGAACGTGTAGCCCCACACCCGCTCCAACAGCTGGTCCCGGGTCAGGACCAGTCCGCGGTGGTCGAGCAGCTCCCAGAGCAGGTCGAACTCCTTTGGCGCCAGCTGCACCTGCTCGCCGCTCACCGTCACCTCGCGCCGGCCCGCGTCGATGCGCACGTGGCCGTGCTCGAGCACCGCCTCCTGCGGCTTGCGGGCGGTCTGTGTGGACCGGCGCAGGATCGACTTGATTCGGGCCACCAGCTCGCGCGGGTTGAAAGGCTTGGTCAGGTAGTCGTCGGCGCCCACCTCGAGGCCGACGATCTTGTCGACATCGTCGTCGCGGGCGGTCAGCATCAGGATCGGCACGTCGGAGCCGGCCCGGATCTGGCGGCAGACCTCGAGGCCGTCCATATCCGGGAGCATCAGGTCGAGGACGATCAGCTCCGGCTTCAGCGAGTCGGCCTTGGCCAGCGCCTCGCCTCCGTCCCGAGCGATCTCGACCTGGTAGCGCTCCTTCTTCAGGTACATGGCGACGAAGGAGGCGATGTTTCTCTCGTCCTCGACGATCAGAATCTTGTCGGCCAAACGGTCAATTCTCCCGGACAGACAGGTACTTCGTTCCGACGGCGGGCCAGTATCCGTGCCCGCTGTTCAGATAGTACCTGCCGTAGCCGTGGAGATAGACCGCAGCCTTGGCGCTGCTGGAGACGTATGGGGAGGTTCCGCTGATCCTGACCCAGGCCAGTCCGCTCGCCGTGACCGTCATGTTGGAACCGGTGAACTTGAACGAGTGCCGCGACGAGTCCCACCGCTTGTGGGAGTAGCCGCGCACGTGGTGGGTGCCGTAGCCGAGGTTCTTCGCCCAGATCGTGCCAATCTTGACACCGCCCCAGATCCGGCTGCCGGAATTCCGGGTCGTCTCCCCCACCCAGCCCCACGATCCGGAGGCCGAGACTGACCCGCAGCTGCAGTTCGCGCGGAGCTCCTGGGCCTGTGCGACCGTCGCCGATGCGGCAAACGCCAGCAATGTGACCCCGATGACAACGACCCTCCGCACAATTCTCATTATCGGCAGGGGCGAATGGTCGCCTGTAAGTCTTCTGTAAAGCCGGCGATCGTTGCCGGCCACCCTAGTTGGCGATCTCGACCGCCCGTGACTCGCGGATCACCGTCACCTTGATCTGACCGGGGTACTCGAGGTTGTCCTCGATCTCGCGGGCGATCTCGTGGCTGAGCAGGGCGGCGGTCTCGTCGTCGACCTCCTCCGGTTTCACCATCACGCGGATCTCGCGGCCCGCCTGCATGGCGTAGCAGCGCTCGACCCCCTTCTTGGAGGTGGCGATGCGTTCCAGCTCCTCGAGCCGCTGGATGTAGCTCTCCAGCGCCTCTCCGCGGCCGCCCGGGCGAGACGCCGAGACGGCGTCGGCGGCGATCACCAGCACCGCCTCGACGGTCTGCGGCTCGACGTCGTAGTGGTGCGCCTCGATGGCGTGGCAGACGCTCGGCGACTCCCGGTAGCGCTTCGCTATCTGCGCCGAGATGACGGCGTGCGGGCCTTCGACCTCCTGGGTCACCGCCTTGCCCAGGTCGTGCAGGAGGGCCGCCCGGCGGGCGGTCTTCTGGCTGGCGCCCAGCTCGGCCGCCATGATCGCCGCCAGATGGCTGCACTCGACCGAGTGCAGGAGGACGTTCTGGCCATAGCTCGTTCGGTAGTGCAGGCGCCCCAGCACCTTGACCAGCTCCGGGTGCAGGCCGTGCACGTTGGCCTCGAAGCAGGCCTGCTCCCCGGCCTCGACGATCTTCTGCTCGATCTCCGCCTTGGCCTGGTAGAAGGTCTCCTCGATCCGGGACGGGTGGATGCGGCCGTCGGCGATCAGGTTGGTGATGGTCAGGCGGGCGATCTCCCGGCGCACGCCGTCGAACGCCGAGAGCACCACCGCCTGCGGGGTGTCGTCGATGATCACGTCGACCCCGGTCAGGTTCTCGAGCGCCCGGATGTTGCGGCCCTCGCGGCCGATGATCCGGCCCTTGAGGTCGTCCGACGGGAGCTGGACGACCGATACCGTGGTCTCTGCCGTGTGGCTGCTGGCGGTGCGCTGGATGGCGACCGAGAGGATGTTCCGGGCGCGCCGGTCGGCCTCCTGGCGTGTCTCCTCCTCGATCTCGCGGACGACCCGGGCCATCGCCACCCGGCTCTGCTCCTCGACGTTGGCCAGCAGGGTGTCGCGGGCCTGGGTGGCCGACATCCCGGCCATCCGCTGCAGCTCCGCCAGCTGCTCGTCGCGAGCGGCCTTCGTCTCCTCCTGCATCTGCCGGGCATGCACCTCGCGGTCGGCAATCGACTGCTCGCGGCGGGCGAGCTCCTCGTTCAGGTTCTCCAGCTGCCTCTCCCGCCCGGCCAGCCGCTCCTCCGACTTGGCGACCTCGGCTCGCCGGTCGCCAAGCTCCCGCTCGGCTTCCGACCGCTGCTGCAACAGCTCCTCGCGGGCGGTCACGCGGGCCTCCTTCATCTGCGCCTCGGCCTGCCTGCCGGCGTCCTCCAGAATCCGCTGGGCCTCGCGGCCCGCGTCGGCCAGCCGGGTGCTGCCCAGCCGCCGGTGCGCGACGTAGCCGGCGGCGAGGCCGAGCACGAGCGCGAGCGCGATCAGAACAATCTCCACCGCGTCTCCTTATGTCTGTCGCCGCCCGTAGACGGACGAGAAATCAGGAATATCCGGAACGTGCCGCCCGCGCTCTCCCCGCCGCCGCGGGTCATCGGCTCGCACCGGCTCCGTGGGCCGAAGCTGAGGTGCGAACCGGCGACGAGCGCCGCCGGAGTGGCCTCCTCCCATCCGGGACTTGGCCGGCGACCGCGGAACGGTCACCCTCCAGCGAAAATCTTATCCGAAACCGGCGAATTTGTCGGTGCCGGGCGTCAGCAGCCGGGGTCGAGGCCGAGCGCCTCGGCCACCGTATCGACGTCGAATCCGCGGCGGCCCAGGTGCCCCGCCGCCCGCGCGCGAGCGCGCCGGTCAAGGCGGGCCGGGTCGCCGAAGCGACGGTGCAGCTCGGCCCGGGCGCGGGCAAGCTCACCGCCCCCGTCGTCCTCGGCATCGACGGCGCTTGCCGGATCGATGCCCAGGCGTCGCAGGTCGTGCGCAATCCGCAGCCGCCCATGGCCGGCCGCCTGCCGCTGGTCGGCAAGCCGGCGGGCGAGGCCGGCATCGTCGACCAGGCCGGCTCTGGCGAGGCGGTCGAGCAGCGCCTCCGACTCCTCGCTGCCGAGCCCACAGCGGGCGCACGCCTGGGCCAGCTCCGCCCGCGAGCGGGGGCGCCGGGCAAGCAGCCGCAGCACTCGCCACTCCGCGCCGTCGATCCGCTGCCATTCGCGAAGCCTGGCCAGCGGTGCCCGCCCCAGCTCGACGCCGGGAGCGAGCCCCCGCTCCAGCAACCGCCGCTCGTCGACGCGCAGGCGCTCGCCGCTTTCCAGCGAGACCTCGATCGCCGAGCCGGAGCCGACGCGGCGGATGCCGGTGACCAGGCTCATTCGGTCCGCTCCCGCTTACTCGCTGGCGGCGGCGACCCCTGGCTTCCCGGCTGCCTCGGCCACCTCGGCGGCCGCCTCGACGTCACCGTTCATTGGAATCCGCACCGCGTCCGCCGCCTGGTTCGGCTCGCGAATTGGCACCCGCACGTCGGGCATCGCCTCCTGGATCGCCTCCAGCACCTTCGTGGTCACGTCCGGGTGCTCGACCAGGAACGCCTTGACGTTCGTCCGCCCCTGCCCCAGCCGCTCGTCACCGAACGAGAAGTAGGAACCGGACTTCTGGATCACCTTGTGGTCGAGCGCGACGTCGAGCACCGAGCCCTCCCAGGAGATGCCCTCGCCATAGGCGATGTCGAACTCGGCCTGCTTGAAGGGCGGCGCCACCTTGTTCTTGACGACCTTCACGCGTACCCGGTTGCCGACCGCCTCGGTACCCTCCTTCAGGGTCTCGATGCGGCGGATGTCGAGGCGGACCGAGGAGTAGAACTTGAGCGCCCGCCCGCCCGGCGTCGTCTCCGGCGACCCGAACATGACACCGATCTTCTCGCGCAGCTGGTTGGTGAAGATGCAGATCGTGCCCGTGCGGTTGAGGGTACCGGCGATCTTGCGCAGGGCCTGGGACATCAGGCGGGCCTGCAGGCCGACGTGGGAGTCGCCCATCTCGCCCTCGATCTCGGCTCGCGGCACCAGTGCCGCCACCGAGTCGACCACGAGCACGTCGAGGGCACCGGAGCGGATCAGCATCTCGGCGATCTCCAGGGCCTGCTCGCCGTTGTCGGGCTGGGAGAGCAGCAGGTCGTCGACGTTCACGCCGATTCGCCGCGCATAGCCCGGGTCCATCGCGTGCTCGGCGTCGATGAACGCTGCCAGGCCGCCGTTGCGCTGGGCCTCGGCGATCACGTGGTAACAGAGCGTCGTCTTGCCCGACGACTCCGGCCCGAACACCTCGGCCACCCGGCCCCGGGGTAGGCCGCCGATGCCGAGCGCCAGGTCGAGCGACAGGGCGCCGGTCGACACGATGTCGACGTCGACCTGGGCGGCGTCCCCCATCTTCATGATCGCGCCCTTGCCGAACTGGCGCTCGATCTGACTGACTGCTGCTTCCAGGGCCTGCTCTCGCTCCATCGCATATCACCTTTCTGCTCTCGGCCGCATCGCCGCGGACCTACGATTCTAGGACGCCCGCCCGACGTCATCGGGTAGGCCGAACGAACATCTGTTCGGTGGATGCTAGACGCCCGCCCGGACGCCGTCCACGCCTCGCCGGTCACAGATCGGTGGCAAGATGGCGCCGCAGCATGTGCAGGACAGAGACCGCGGCGCGGGTGCGGACGGCAGCCCGTCCACCGGTGAGCTCGGACCGGGCCGCGATCTCCCCGGCCGGCGAGCTGAGGTGGGTGTAGACCAGGCCGACCGGCTTGCCCTCCAGGGCCCCGCCGGGGCCGGCGATCCCGGTCACGGAGACCGCGAGATCGGCACCGAGCGCCCGCCGGGCGCCGGCGGCCATCGCGGCCGCGGTCTCGGCGCTGACGGCGCCGTGGGCCTCCAGGACGTCCGCGGGGACGCCCAGCAACGACCGCTTGGCATCGTCGGAATAGCTGACGATCGATCCCAGGAACACCGCCGAGCTGCCCGGGATGTCGGTTAGCAAGGCGCCGATCATGCCGCCCGTGCAGGACTCGGCTGCCGCCAGTGTCAGCTCCCGCTCCCGCGCCAGGTCGAGCACGATCTCGGCGATCGGCCGCTCGTCGGTGGCGAACAGGTACTCGGACAGCTCACCGGCGAGGCCGCCCGCCAGCCGCTCGGCGGCGGCGTCGGACGCCGCGTCCGGCTCCGCCCGGATGTCGATCTCTATCTCGAAGCTGCGCGCGCAGATCGCCGTCTCCACGCCCGGCGGATCGCCGCCGAGCGTGGCGAAGACGTCGGCCACGTGCGACTCGCCGACGCCGTAGGTGCGGAGCAGGCGGCGCCGGCGGGGGATCGCCTGCGCGAACAGCTCGGCCAGGTCGGGGTGTTCGGGGGCGAGCTTCCAGAGCCGTCGCAGCTCGGACGGCACACCGGGCAGGATGACCAGCCGGGCGCTCCCGGCCCGCGCTATCAGGGCCGGCGCCGTGCCGGCGATCCCAAGCAGCGACGAGCCGCGCAGGATATGCGCCTGCTTGCGGTTGCCGGCCGTGAAACGGTCGCGGGGGAAGGCGTTGCGGGCTGACACCGCGTCCGTCCACTCGGAGATGCGGGCGAGGATCGCCTCGTCGAGTATCAGGTCGGCGCCGGTCACCCGGCCGATCGCCTCCACGGTGCGGTCGTCGTGAGTAGGCCCGAGACCGCCCGACGTGACCACCAGGTCGGTTCCCTCGAGAGCGGTCCGCAGGCCGTCGCCGATCTCCTCGAGGCCGTCGCCGACCGTCACCGTGCGCCGCATGCGAAAGCCGTGCGCCTCCAGGCTGCGGGCGAGAAAGCGGGCGTTCTCATCGGCGATCACGCCGCGCAGGAGCTCGTTCCCCGTCAGCAGGATGGCGGCTGCCGGACGTTGCACGCGGTCAGGAGATGGTGTTGTGGGTGATGCGGACGACCGAGCTCGAGTTGGTGCCTGTGGGGAGCGTCACGGGCCGCCCATCGACGGCGACCGTGAGGCTCCCCGGCGCCCCGATGTCTGTGAGCACGATCGGCTTCCGCGACCTGATCGTGATCGTCGACTGCAGGTTGTAGCCGTCTCCCAGCGGCGTTCCCTGGGTCGTCACCGCGGGCGGTCCGGTCGGAGACACGCGGTGCACCTGCAGCCAGCACCCCGTCGAGGTGAGCGCCACCGTGAACGACGTCGCCTTGGCCTGGTTTTGCTTCCCGGTCGAGGTGCTCGACGTGGTGGGCGGCGGTGTGGTGGTCGGGGGGTGGGTCGTGGGCGTGCTCGGCGTGACGGGCGGCGCCTGTGGCTGGCTGGGCGGGAAGCGGAGGGCGAGGAAGATCAGGGCGGAGACCGCCACGATTGCCGCCAGCACGACCATCACCACGTTCGACTCCCGCCGCTGGCGGCGGCGCTGCTGCGGCCGCGATCGGGGATTGGGGTAGATCGGCCGGTCACCCTCCCGCCGCGGGTCGTGGTGGCGGGAGTTGAACTCGTCGACGAACAGCTGGCCGTCCAGCCCCAGATACTCCGCATAGGCGCGCAGGAAGCCCTTGGCGTAGGTCGGCCCGGGCAGGACGTCGAACTGCTCCTGTTCGAGCGCCCGGATGTACTTGCCGCGGATCGCGGTGTCGGCCTCGACCTGGGCGAATGCCAGGCCGCGGCGCTCGCGTGCCTCCTGCAGTGAGGGTCCGATCTCGAACATGCGAAAACGTGCCGCCACGGGCGGCGGCGTGGCCCAGTCTACCGGCTGGGGCGGCTGTGGACGGTCAGGCCGGCCGCGGGAAGTAGCGGTCGCGGATGGCGCCCGCGACCCCTGCGCCGCTGGCCACCAGGACGCCGACGTAGACGTAGCCGGCCAGCGCCTGCCCGCAGTCCGGGCCGCAGGCACCGCCGGTGTCGCCGAGAAGGATTGGGCCGGTCAGCCAGGCGCCGATCACGATCAGCGGCACGAGCGCGGCCACGATGCCCAGACGGGTGCCGAAGATGGCGCCGAGGACGACTGACTCCAGGAGCAGCATGATCCCGGTGTACTGCTGCGATCCGCGGGCGCTGCCGGAGGCGATGATCAGGAGGTCGGCGACGGAGCCGATCAGCACCGGGAGCACGTAACCGCGAAGCGGAATCGACGGCTGCGGCATGCCCAGGACGCGGCGCACCAGGTTGGAGTCGGCCGATGCGAGCGACTCGGCGGCGATTCGAGAGATCCCGAGCTGGTCGAGCGCGGCCTCCAGCCAGTCCTCGCCGCGGGCGACGGCCGCCGCCAGCCGGTTCCGGGCCGCGTCGCCCTCGGTGTTCAGGACGCGGTCGATGCCCAGGGTGGCCGCGCCCAGCCGGCGGTGCACGTGCTCGGCCTGGGCGCCGACCTCGATCGGGATGCCTTCCAGCTCGAACTCGGCGAACACGGCCTCCTCGCCGTCCAGCGAGCCGGGATGCAGTACGAACCCGTCGCATTCGCCGAAGCCGCGCTCGATCGTTCGTGCAAAGGCGGGAAGGTCGACGGTGCGGCAGACGATCTCGACCGGCGTCCCCGCAGCGGCGATACGCAGCGGGTAGGCGCCGACCACCACCGGCTGGTAGGGCGAGAGGAGATCGAGCAGCCCGGCCGCCTGGATGCGGTCGTACCAGTCCTCAGTCATCCCCCTGATCGTACCTAGATGGTTGACCGGAAATCGCGCGAGTCTGGCCGCGCACCTGTGGTTGGTCAGGTGTTGGTGTTGGGGCTGCGGCTGCGAAGCGTCGCCTCGCGCATCTGGGTCTGCGTGATCGCAGACCCAGATGACCGCTGTCAAGGCGGTGCCTTGACAGCTTCTCGGTCGCGCCCATACGACGAGGTATGGGCGCTCCCTGCGTCCTTGCGAGGCTTGCTTCTCGCCGCCCAGGACATCACGGAGTTCCCGGTCAACCATCTCGCACCGCCGGTCAGGCGGCGCGGAGCAGCCGTGCCGGCTTGGCCCGGTACGGCCCGGCGTCGATCTCGCCGGAGGTGATGACGGCCTTCAGGGCGGCCACGCAGCGGGGGTCGAACTGGCTGCCGGCGTGCCGGTGCAGCTCGGCGAGCGCCTCCGAGATTGACCGCCGGTCGCGGTACGGGCGGTCGGCGGTGATCGCCTCGAAGGTGTCCGCGACCATGATGATGCGGCTTTCCAGTGGGATCTCTGCGGAGCCCAGGCCGTCCGGGTACCCGCGGCCGTCCATGCGCTCGTGGTGGTGCAGGATCCAGCCGGCCTCCTCGTACAGCTCGGCCGCCGAGACGATGTGGCCGCCGAGCGTTGTGTGCGTCTGCATGACCGCGAACTCATGCTCGGTGAGCGGCCCCGGTTTGTGCAGGATGCCGTCGGGCACGCCGATCTTGCCGACGTCGTGGAGGAGCCCGGCCAGCCGCACCTGGGCGACCCGCCGCGGCGGCAGCCCGAGCTGGCCGGCGATCATCGCGCACAGCTCGGCCACGGTCTCGCAGTGGCTGTGTGTGTAGGCGTCCTTGGCGTCGACGGCGCGGGCCAGCGCGGTCGCCAGCGTGGCGGCGTTGTGCCGGTCGAGCGCCTCCACCGGCGTCGCTTCCGACTGCATGTCCGGGGAATAGACGAGCGTGCCCCGATGCGACCGTTTCGCCTCGATCAGGGCGCGGTCGGCGCGCCGGATGACGTCGTCCTTGCGCCAACCGGGCGTCGACTCGGCGACGCCGGCGGTGGCCAGCACCACCGGGGTGCCGCGTTCCTCGCCCGGTCGGCGCAGGCTCTGGCAGAGGTAGAAGCCGTCCGCGGCGCTCGAGCGCTCGACGATCACCGCGAACTCGTCGCCGCCGACCCGGAAGGCATCGGCCGGGCGGTCGGCGCAGGCGGCGGCCAGGCGGTCGGCCAGGGCTCCCAGGAGCTGGTCGCCGGCCTGGTGGCCGAAGCGGTCGTTGGTCACCTTCAGGTCGTCCAGGTCGAGCATGATCAGGCAGATCGGGTCGCCGCCGGCGCTCAGCCGGTCGAGGCGGTCGTGGAACGCCCGCAGGTTGGGGAGCTGGGTGAGGCTGTCGGTCAGGGCGGCGCCGCGCAGCCGCTCCAGCTCGGCCTGGCGCACCCGGTCGAGCCGCCGCCGATAGCCGCCGACGGTGGTCAGTGCGATCAGGAGCATCGTCCCCAGCATGAACATCACCCCGGTCGCCACCAGCACCACCGACTGCGAGCGGCGGACGGCGCTCAGGCCCGCGAACATCGACCGCCGGGTGCCTGTGCCCTGGGCGATGTCGACCGCGCGCATGTGCTCGAGCTGGGGCTGGATGCGCGTAGCGTTGGTTGCCTCGGCGGCGCTGGCGTCGCCCTGGCCCACCTCGGCCAGCAGATCCCGGACGGCCGGTTCGATCCGCCTGGCACCGGCCAGCAGCTGCGCCGCCACCTGGTGGTCGGACGGCGTCAGCCCGTCCTGGTTGATCTGGGCCGCCCGCGCCCGCAGCGTGTCATCCGCGGCCAGCACCGCCTGGCGGTTGGCCGGCGACGGCGACAACCGGTAGGCGGCGATCGCCCCTTCCAGACCGCTCAGTGCGAACCCGGCCTGCTGATAGGCGACGACGAGGCGGCTGACCTGGCTGGCGTCGGCGGTCGACGAGGCGGTCGAGATCTCGGCCCAGACGGCGAACAGGCTGAGGCCGACCAGCAGCCCGCCGGCCATCGCGATCGAGCGGCCGCGGGCGGCGAGGCGGGTCAGGGCGGTGTGGGACGACACCATTCGGGAAAGCCGTGAGCTGGCCAGGTCAGCGGTAGTAGGAGATGAACAGGGAATAGATGTGGATGCGCGAGATCCCGGTCAGGCGGGCGCTGATCCGCACCCGCGTCGGGGAGAGCTTCGTGCCCGACCAGGCCACCTTCCCGAAGGTGTAGTGCGACTGCGTGTTCGGGTGGTAACAGATCGTGCCCGCGCTGTCTGGCACCGTGAACGTGTAGCGCACGACGGCGCTCGCGGAGCTCGTGTCACAGCTGAGCAGGAGGCCGCTTCCGGCGCTGTCGCGGCGCGCGGTGCAGCCCTTGCCGATGTCCCGGGAGCTGGTGGCGGTCCCGTTCGCGGTCTGCGTCTGGTAGTGCCATGACGCCGCCGCCGTGGCGGGAGCCGCCAGCACGAGCACGCAGACGATGACGAAGAGCCTTTTGATCACTGCCTCCCAGGGGGGCCCGTCGGAGGGGCAGTCAAATGATCATCGCGGCACCCGTTGGCCGTCGTCCCTCGGACGGGTCATTTGCGGCGATCAGTACGTGGCCTGGGTGTCGTCGTCCGGCTCGGGCAGCGCCGCGTCTGCGCGGTCGCCCAGGATGCGCGGAAGGTCGCTCTCGGTGACCAGGACGTTCCGCGCCTTCGAGCCCTCGTAGCCGGAGACGATGCCGCGCCGCTCGAGCATGTCGATCAGCCGGCCGGCGCGGGTGTAGCCGACCCGCAGCCGCCGCTGCAGCAGGGACACCGACGCGGTCTGGTGCTGGGCGACCAGCCGGATGGCGTCGTCCAGGACAGGATCCTCGTCGGCGTCCAGGCCGGCGCCGTCGGAATTCCCGCCGGCCGGGGCCTCCAGGAGCTCCTCCTCGAATTCCGGCTCGCCCTGGCGGCGGCAGGCTTCGACGATCAGCCGCGTCTCCTCCTCGGAGATGTAGGCGCCCTGGACGCGGGCCAGCTTCGACGTGCCGAGGGGCTTGTAGAGCATGTCCCCCTGGCCCAGGAGCGCCTCGGCCCCGTTCACGTCGAGGATCACTCGGGAGTCGGTCTGCGAGGACACGGCGAAGGCGATCCGGGAGGGCACGTTGGCCTTGATCATGCCCGTGATCACGTCCACGCGCGGACTCTGGGTGGCGAGCACCAGGTGGATGCCGACGGCCCGGCTCTTCTGGGCGAGCCGGATGATGGTGTCCTCGACCTCGGCCGGCGAGACCATCATCAGATCGGCCAGCTCGTCGATGACGACCAGGATGTAGGGCACAGGGTCGTCGCCCTTGGCCACCCGGCCACGGTTCCACTCGCTCAGGTTGCGGGCCTTGGCGGCGCCCATCAGTTCGTACCGGCTGTCCATCTCGCGGGCGACGTTCTGGAGCACCAGGGAGGCGTTCTTCATGTTCGTGACGACCGGCGTCAGCAGATGCGGGATCGACTCGTAGTGGTTCAGCTCGACCCGCTTGGGGTCGACCAGGATCATCCGCACCTCGTCCGGCGTCGCCCGCAGCAGAATCGAGCTCAGGATCGCGTTGATCGACCCCGACTTGCCCGAGCCGGTGGTGCCGGCGATCAGCAGGTGCGGCATCTTGGCCAGGTCGCAGGCGACCGGGCTGCCGGCAATGTCCTTGCCCAGCCAGGCGGTGAGGGGGCTCGAGCCGGTCGGCGGATCGCCGTAGATATCGCCCAGGGTGACCAGGTTGGACGAGCTGTTGGGCACCTCCACGCCGACCGCCTGCTTGCCGGGGATGGGTGCCAGGATGCGGATCTCGGTGGTGGCCAGGGCGTAGGCCAGGTCGTCGCGCAGCTGCGACACCCGGTTTACCTTCGTCCCGGCCGCCAGCTGCAGCTCGTAGCGGGTGACCCGCGGTCCACTGACCATGCCGATCAGGCGCGCCTCGACGCCGAACGACGCGAGCGCCTCGAGCAGCTGGCGGGCAACCCGCTCGTGGTCCTGGGTGGAAGTGGCAATCGCCCGCGTCCGCTTGAGGATGGAAGACGGCGGCAGCCGGTACGGCGTGCGTGTGGCCGCCATGGCAAGCGGCGGCGCCTCCGTCACGTCGCCGGTGTCGGTGGGGGTGTCGTCGGACGTGAGAGCGGGGTCTGACCCCGCGGTAACGGAGTCAGCCGGCGGCTCGGGGGTGTCCAGCGGCGATTCCGCCTCGGGCTCCGGCAGGTCGGCGAAGATGTCCGCGAACTCCTGGCTTCCGTCGAGGGGCGCGCCCCGTGGCTGGGCCGGCGCGCGCACCGCCTCCAATCGCGGCCGCGCCGATGGACGCTCGCGGACCAGCCGCATCATGTCCTCCGAGAAGCGGGCGCCGGCGCCGGCCGCCTGGGCCATGGCACGTCCGGACGAGCGCATGGCGAGCCCGATCGACCCGCCGGTGATCAGGACGACCGCGGCCACCAGCAGCAGCACCACCAGGATGGAGACGCCGATCGAGCCGATGAACCCTTCCAGCAGCGTCCGCAGGTAGCTCCCGATCAGGCCGCCGTGGCGTTCGGCGGTCAGCGTCGAGGTGGTCGAGAAGGCGAGCACCGACCCCACCAGGGCGAGCGCCACGCCGGTGCGCAGCGGGCGCACCTCGAGCAATCGCGAGCGCAGGAAGACGGCGGCGCCGACGGCCACCAGGAGCGCGGGCGCCAGCACCGCCACCCGCCCCACCATCAGGTGCAGGAAGCCGTCTGCCTTGGCGCCCGCCACACCGCCGTTCCAGTCCAGGTACTCGACGAAGGCGAGGAACACCCCAAGCGCGACCAGCGACCCGCCGATGAGGTCGTTTCGGTGCTGGAAAGAGTTACGGCTCGGCGCCCGTTTCCGCTGGGGGGTCGTTGAGCGGAGGGGGGGTTTGCGCGGGCGCCGAGCCGACTTTGAACCAGCGGCGCGATGAGGTCGTCGCGTCGTTGTTCTGGCCATCGCCGGTCAGATTCGCCGCCACCCGCGCGGATTCCTTCTGGATGATTGGTTCCACGCCGGCGGGATGTCCTGGGCGACGGCTTCGCAGCCGCTACTCCACCAGGCCCCGGCCAACCATCACAGCCGCGCGATCAGGCGCGCGGCGGCGTGGAACGAATCGTCTAGACGCTGGCGGCGATCGCCACGGCGACGAAGACCAGGGCGAGGTAGAGCAGCGAGTAGTGGAAGAGCACTCGCGCCGCCCGCGGCGTCGGATGGCGGCGCAGGCGCACCGCGTACCACAGGAAGAGGCCGCCCAGGGCGAGCGCCGCGCCACCGTATGCCCATCCGGCCACGCCGGCGGCGATCGGCAGCAGCGTGACCGCGATCATGAGCACGCTGTAGCGAACGATCTGGCGGGTCGTCTCCGACTCGCCGCGGACGACCGGCAGCATCGGGATCCCTGCGGCCTCGTAATCTCGTCGGATGAGCAGCGCCAGCGCCCAGAAGTGCGGCGGCGTCCAGACGAACACGATCGCGAAGAGGACGAGTGCGGTCAGCGTCAGGTTGCCGGTGACCGCCGCCCAGCCGACCAGCGGCGGCACCGCCCCGGCGGCACCGCCGATGACGATGTTCTGCGGCGTTCGGCGCTTCAGGTAGCCGGTGTAGACAAGCACGTAGAAGAGGTTCCCGACGAGCGCCAGAAGCGCCGTCAGGACGTTCACCGCCGACGCCAGGAGGACGAACGAGAGCGCCGACAGCGTCAGCCCGAACTCGAGCGCCCGCTGCGGCGGGACGCGCTGTGCCGCCACCGGGCGGGAGTCGGTGCGGCTCATGTGGGTGTCGATGTCGCGGTCGATGACGTGGTTCAGCGCGCTGGCACCGCCGCACGCCAGCGCCAGCCCGACCATGGTGGCCAGGAACGTCCACCCGTCGGGCAGCCCGGCAGCCGCCACCACCATCCCGCAGGCGGCGGTCAGCAGCAGCAGCACCATGATCCGCGGCTTGGTCAGGATCAGGTAGTCGCGAAGGCTTCCCGGCACCGCTCGGCCGTCGCCGCGCACGCGCACGGCCACCACCAGGGTCGCCGCGAAGCTGAGCGCGGCGAGCGCCACGTGGGCGGCCCCCAGGGCCGTCGATCTCCCGCTCAGGGAGATCACGCCGCCCAGGGCAACCTCCGCCAGGAGCAGCCCCAGGGCCACCGCGACCGGACGCCGCAGGCCGCTATGGAGCAGCCAGGCGGCAGCCGCCAGCGCCAGCAGCGGGGCCAGCGCGACGAGTGCGATCAGGTCGTGTGCCCGGCCCTGCCCGGCCGCGGCGGCCACGATCACCGCGCCGGTCGCCGCGGCGGCGAGCAGCGCGGCCAGCCGGAGCCAGGGCCCCGGTGTTAGCCCGTCGCGCACCTCAGCGCCTCGCTGCCCGGGTCGGTTCGTGCCGCACGCCGATACGGTATCGCGGCGGCGACCGGCCGGCTGCGGATCGCCGCTGGCTGAGGGCAACGGTTTGAGATCGCCGTGATCGCGGGTAAGCTCTCCGGGATGGGTTGGGGGTCCCGCTTGCTGACGGTTGTCGTCGTGTCGGCTACTGCGCTTGCCCTGGCGGCGCCGGCGTTTGCGACCGACCCGCCGGCGACCACCTGGCAGACGAATGGCAAGGTCAGGGCGATCACCTTCTCGAGCGGCGTCATGTACATCGGCGGCGTCTTCACGAGCGTTCGCCCGACCGGCGCGCCGGCGAGCTCCCCATCTGCCCGGACGCGCCAGAACGCGGCCGCGATCGACGTTGCGACCGGCAAGCTCTTGCCCTGGAATCCGCACCCGAACGGTCAGGTGTTCTCGATCGCGATCTCCGGCAGGAAGGCCTTCGTGGGCGGGAGCTTCAGCAAGATCGGCGGCGCCAACCGCGCCAATCTGGCCGCGGTCGGCCTCGGGGTGGGCACCGCCAAGACCTGGAACCCGGGCACCAACGCGACCGTCGACGTCGTTCGCATCGGCCCCAACGGCAACCTCTTCATCGGCGGCCAGTTCACCCGCGTGGCCCGGCAGCCGCGGACGCGCATCGCGTCCTTCAAGCCGTCCGGCAGGCTCGGCACGTGGGCGCCGCGGCTGGGCCAGATCACCGGCTTCGCCTGTCCCCCGCGCTGCCACCCGGTCGTCTTCTCGATTGGCTTCTCTCCAAACCACGACAGCGTCTTCATCGGCGGCCACTTCGGCCTGGTGAACGGTGTCGCCCGCAACGAGGCGGCCAAGGTGCCGATCAACTCGGGCAAGACGACGCTCGCATTCAACCCCAACATCTACGCCGCCGCCAACTGCCCCACCTGCACGACGGTCGAGACCAGCCGCGTCTACAACATCATCCCGAAGGCCGGCCGCGTCTACACCTGCGGTGGCTACTGGAAGGTGAACGGCAAGCAGCAGTCCTTCAACGTGTCCGCGTTCGATCCTCGCACCGGCAAGCTGCAGACCGGCTTCCGCGGCGAGGACGATGGGGACACGGTCGGCTGCGCGATCCGCAAGGGCGTCATGTACGTGGGCGGCCACTTCAACGTGGCCGGCTTCGGCTGCACGCCGGGCGCGCTGGGGAACTGCACCACCCGCCACCACGTGGCGGCCTTCGATGCGGCAACCGGCCACCTGCTCTCCTGGAACCCGGATGCCAACTCGGTGCACGGCCTGCTGGTGATCGCCCCCAGCGAGCACGCGGTCGGTTTCGGCGGCTACTTCACCAGGATCGGCGGCACCGCCTCACAGGGCATCGCCCTCTACCGGCACCTGCCCAAGGCCTGAGACTACGCCGCCATCGCCCGGCTGTAGACGCAGCCGGTCCAGGTGATGCGCTGGAAGCGGCCGTCGACCGGTAGGTCGAAGCGCAGCAGTTCGGGCAGCGGGCCGCGGCCGTCGCGCAGCCGCCAGTCGTGCTCGCCCTCGCGCGCCATCGGATGGTCACCGTAGCCACCGGATGCCCACAGGCCGCCTCCGCGCACGCCGATCGCGAGCTCGGGGCTCCACGGCGAGTGGGAGCGGAAGCGGCCGGCGTACGGGAGCAGCTCGGCCGGCGGATGGGCGTCCAGTACGGCGTCCTCCTCCTGCGGCCCGGGAAGCTCCGGCGGGTCGGGAACGGCTGCGCCCTCGGCGTCTGCCCGCAGCACCCGAAGCGCGTGCCGGGCGGCATCACCAGCGCCGGCGGGCCCGTTCGCCATCGCGATCACCCCCACCCCCACGCTCGCATCGACCACCAGGTCGGCGTGGAAGCCGACCATGCCGCCGCTGTGCCCGATCGCCGGCCGGCCGTCCACCAGCCGGCGCTCGAGCGCGTAGCCGTACTCGCCACCCTCGCCGTCCGGCACGAGCGTCTCGGTCATCCGCCGGAACGACCCCGGCTCGACGATGCCGGCGCCGCCGGCGATCAGCATGCGGGCGTAGCGCAGCATGTCCTCGGCGTCCGCGCAGATGCTTCCGTCTGCGGACTCGCTCACGGTCCACGCGGCCGGCGCGACGGGTTCGCCGGGGTGCCATCTTCGGTCGGGGCGCAGGGGCTCGTGCCCGGCCGGCATGCGCAGGCGGTCGTCGTACCCGATCGCCGCCACCGCGCTTCGCATCGCCAGCGGCTCGAGCACCCGCCGGCGTACGATCTCGGCGGCCGTCGTGCCGGTCAGGGATTCCAGCACCAGCCCGATCGTGGCATACCCGCTGTTCGAGTACCAGTGGCGGTCGCCCGGCGCCCACACCGGCCGTTCCTCGGCAAGCAGGGCGATATGGGCGGCCGAGGGCGGTGCCGGTTCGCTGCCGCAGGGCAGGCCGGCCGTGTGCAGGAGGAGGTGCTCGAGGGTGATCGCGTCGGCGTCGCCGAATGCGAACCAGGGCAGGTGGCGGGTCACCGGGTCGGTCGGCGCTGCCCGTCCCGCCTCCATCATCTGCATCAGGCAGAACGCCGCGAACGACTTGGAGATGGAGCCGATCTGGAGGATGGCACCGGCGGGCATCAGCCGGCCGGATTCGGCGTGGGAAAGACCCTCGGCGACGACCGCAAGCGTCCGCCGGCGATCGGTCATGCCCAGCACCAGGCCGGGGCTCTGGCCGCACTCGACCACCCGCCTCGCGCAGGCGACGATCGAGTCCCGGGACCGCTCCCTCACACCTCGACGACCACGGGCAGGATCATCGGACGCTTGCCGGTGACCGCCGAGGCCAACTCGGCCAGTGCGTCGTGCAGCTGCTGGTGAATCAGGTGCAGCTCCACCTGGCGGTGGGCGTAGCCCTCGTCGAGCACCCGCTGGACTACCGCCCGCGCCTGCTCGGCCAGCGGCTCGCCGTTTGCATCCGGGGCGTCCAGGCCGCGCACGATCACCTCCGGCTCGGCGATCGGCCGGCCGGTGTCGGCGGCGATCGTGGCGACCACGATCAGCACTCCGTCCGACGCCAGGTGGCGGCGGTCGCGCAGCACAACCTCGCGCAGGTCGCCCATGCTGAGGCCGTCGACGAGCACGATGCCGGCGTCGATCTGGCCCTCGACGGACAGTCCGTCGCCGTCCAGCTCGAGCACGTTCCCGTTGTCTGCGATGCGCACGGCGTGCGGCTGGACGCCGGCCTCCTCGGCGATCCGGCCGTGCGCCTGCAGCATGCGGTACTCGCCGTGCACCGGCATGAAACTGCGTGGTTGGACGGCCTCGATCATCGTCCGCAGGTCGTCGGCGGCGGCGTGGCCGGAGACGTTCACATAGTCGGTTTCGTCTGTCAGCACGCGGGCGCCCTGGCGGCAGAGGCGGTTGATCGTGTCGTTCACCTTCGCCTCGTTGCCGGGGATCGCCCGCGCGGACATGACGACCGTGTCGGTGGAATGGATCTGCAGCGCCGGGTGCGACCCCATGGCGATCCGCGTCAGCGCGGAGCGCGGCTCGCCCTGGCTTCCGGTGCAGATGACGACGGTCTGGTGGTGCATGAACTCGTCCAGGCGGCGTGGCCGCACGAGCACGTCTTCGGGCACCTCCAGGTAGCCCAGGTTGCGCGCGATGTTCAGGTTGCGGTTCATCGAGCGGCCGATCACCGAGACGATCCGGCCGGCGCCTGCCGCGGCGTCGATCGTCTGCTGCAGGCGGTGGATGTGGGACGAGAAGGTGGTGACGATGACGCGGCCCGGCGCCTCGCCGACGATCTTGCGCAGCGACGCGCCGACCGTCCGCTCGGACGGCGTCCGGCCCGGCCGCTCGGCGTTCGTCGAGTCGGCCATGAGCAGCGCCACGCCATCCTTGCCGAGCCGGCGCAGGCGCTCCAGGTCGGTTGTGCGGCCGTCGATCGGCGTGGCGTCCAGCTTGAAGTCGCCGGTGTGGACGATCGCTCCGTGCTCGGTGTGCAGGACGACCGCCACCGCATCGGGGACCGAATGCGTGATCGGGATGAACTCGGCGTCGAACGGCCCCACCGGCACGCGGCCGTTCTCCGGTCGGATCTCGATCAGCTCGGTGTTGGCGAGCAGCCCGTGCTCGTCCAGCCGCGACTTGGCGAATCCCAGCGTCAGCCGCGTCCCCCACACCTCCGCCCCGGTGCCGATCTCGCGCAGCAGGTAGGGCAGCGCGCCGATGTGGTCCTCGTGGCCGTGGGTGAGCACGATCGCCTCCAGCGCCGCCGCCCGGTCGGCGACGTAGCTGAAGTCGGGCAGGACGATGTCGATGCCCAGCATGTCGTCGCGGGGGAACGTCAGGCCGGCGTCGATCAGGATCAGCCGGCCGTCGCGCTCGAAGACGGTCATGTTCTTCCCCACCTCGCCCAGCCCGCCGAGCGGGACGATGCGAACCGGTGAGGCCATGCCTACGCGCTCACCGACAACAGGCCGGCGGCCTCCAGGGCAGCCGCGACCACGCGCGTCTCCGCCTCGTCGGCTTCCACCAGGGGCAGCCGGAGGCCGCCCGCGTCGAAGCCCATCAGGTTCATTGCCGCCTTGATCGGGATCGGGTTCGTCGTCACGGCGAGCGCCCGAAAGAGCTCCTGCAGGCCGGCGTCGACCGCCCGCGCGCCCTCGATGTCACCGGCCTGGGCGAGGTCGATCATGCGCCGGAATTCGCGACCGGCGACATGCGACGCGACGCAGATGCCGCCGGCGGCGCCCAGCTCCAGCATCGGCATCAGGAGCTCGTTGTCACCGGCGTAGAGCACGAGCTCCGTCTCGGCGACGATGCGCCGGGCCTGCTCGAGGTCGGGCATCGCCTGCTTGACCGCGGTCACCGCCGGGATCCGGCCGAGCCGCCCCAGCAGCTCGGGGTCGAGATTGAGGACGACCCGGGAGGGAATGTTGTAGGCGATCAGCGGCCGCCCGTCGGCGGCGTCGGCGATCTCCGAGAAGTGGCGGATGATGCCGGCCGCGGGCGGCTTCGAGTAGTACGGCGTGACGACCAGGAAGCCGTGCACGCCGGTGGCAAGCGCCGAGCGCGTGAGCGCTGCCGAATGGTGCGTGTCATAGGTACCCGTGTTTGCGATCACGGTATGCGTGGCGCCGACCTCGGAGACCACCGTCTCGAAGAGCAAGAGCTTCTCGTGGTCGGTGACGGTCGGGCCCTCGCCGGTCGTGCCGCAGACGACGATCCCGTCCGAGCCGGTGTCGACGAGGTGGCGGGCGATCCGCCGGGCCGCGTCCAAATTGACCGATCCGTCCCCGGCAAAGGGGGTGATCATGGCGGTCAGCAGGTCTCCCAGCGGTGCACGCATCTGGCCAAGTCTACCGCCCCGGGCGCCGATCTCCTGCTCCCCCGATCGAGCCGTCAGAGGATCACATCGAGCCCGGTCACGAACCCGGCCGGCAGCTCGCCGATCCGGCGCACCGCCAGCAGCACCCCGGGTGCGAACGATTCCCGCGAGGTGGTGTCGTGGCGAATCGTCAGCGTCTCTCCGAGGCCGCCGAAGATGACCTCCTGGTGGGCGACCAGCCCTGGCAGGCGGACGCTCGCAATCGGCACGTCACCGTGCAGCAGAGCCGCCGTTGCAAGGGCGGTGCCGGATGGGGCGTCGCGCTTGCTGTCGGCGTGCAGCTCGATGATCTGGCAGTCCGGGAGATGCTCCTGCGCCTGCGCCGCGAAGCGCATCATGAGCACCGCCCCGATGGCGAAGTTGGGCGCGTGGAAGACGGTCACGCCGGCCGCCGCAGCGGCGCCCTGCAGGCGCTCGCGGTCGCCGTCCGGGAGGCCGCTGGTGCCGAGCACCACGTGTGCGCCGGCCGCGATCGCCGCCTCGCAGGCGGGCGCCGCGAACTCGGGAACCGTGAAGTCGACGACGACGTCCGCCGGGTGCTCGGCCAGCGCCCGCGGCAGGTCGAGTCCGAGGCTGGGCGCGACCCGGGCGACCAGGTCGATGTCCGGCTCGGCGGTGAGTACGGGCGCCAACGCCGCTCCCACCTTGCCGGTGGCGCCGGAGAGGATGACGCGGATCACGGGAATTGACCCTACAGCCCGGCGAGTGCCGGGTTGAGCTGCGCCGTCGCGGCGGCGAAGCGCTCCTCGCTGGGGCCGATTCCGGCGACCGAGAGCTGGCCGGCGGCGAAGAGCTGGCGGCCCAGCGCGGCGATTGTCTCGGTGTCGACGGCGTCGATCTCGGCGCAGATGCGATCCAGCGAGAGGAGCTCGGTGTCGGTGATGACCGACTTGCCGAGCCGGCTCGCCCGGTTCGACGTCGACTCCATGCTGAGCATGATCCGGCCCTTCAGGTTCTCGCGGGCGCGGGCCAGCTCGGTCTCGCCGATGTCGCCGTCGCCGACCCGCCGGAACTGGTCGGCGATGATCCGCATGCACTCCTCGAGGTTGTCCTCGCGGGTGCCCAGGTAGACGCCGACGGTGCCCGTGTCGGCGTACTGGGAGGCGTACGTATAGACCGAATAGGCCATCCCCCGCTGCTCGCGGATCTCCTGGAAGAGGCGCGACGAGACGCTGCCGCCGAGCATCGAGTCGAGCAGCGAGGCGGCGAAGCGCCGGCGGTCGGCGCGGGAGACGCCGATGCCGCCGATGCAGACATGGAACTGCTCCGTATCGCGGCGCTGGAAGACCGCCCGCGGGCCGTCCTCGGATACCCACGGCGGCCGCACCATGCCTGTCGGCAGCGGCCCCCGCGAGAGGGGCGCGAATCGGGTCTCGATCGCGTGCACGAGCGGCTCGTGCTCGAGGTTTCCGGCCGCCGCGACGACGATGTTCGGGCCGACATAGCGGCTGTGATGAAAGCTTCGCACCGCCTCCGGCGTCGCGCTTGCGATGACCTGCGAGCTGCCGATCACCGGGCGCCCCAGGGGATGCTCGCCGAAGACGGCGGTGGCGATCATGTCGTGCACGAGGTCCTGCGGCGTGTCCTCGTACATGGCGATCTCCTCCAGCACGACCTCGCGCTCGGAGTCCATCTCCCGAGGCTCGAAGGCGGGTGAGAGCAGCATGTCGCTCATGACGTCCAGTGCGGTGTCCACGTGCGCGTCCAGGATGCGCGCGTAGACGACGGTGTACTCGCGCGAGGTCGCGGCGTTCAGCTCGCCGCCGAGGCCGTCGAAGACCTGCGCGATCTCGACCGCCGAGTAGCGGCTGCCGCCCTTGAACAGGAGGTGCTCGATGAAGTGCGAGAGGCCCGCCTCGCCGTCCACCTCGTCACGTGAGCCGGCGCCGATCCAGATCCCGATCGAGACCGAGCGCACGGAGCCCACCCGTTCCGAGACGATTCGCTCGCCGCCGTCCAGCGTGGTCACCGAGTAACGCTGCATCTCAGGCCTCGGCGGCCGGGAACCGCGGGTTGTCGCGGATCGAGTCGAGGTCGCTGTCGGACTGCGAGTAGTTGCGCAGGCCGGGCCGGATGCGAAGCGACTGCTCGAGATGGTCGAGCGCCTGCTCGCGCCGCCCCACCAGCGCCTCGCAGCAGGCCAGGTTATAGAGCAGGATCCCGGACTCGGGATGTTTCTCGAGCGCGGCCTCGTAGGCGCCTGCGGCGGCGGCGTAGTCGCCCTCGCGATAGTGGCCGAACGCGCCGACCCCATGCTCCCAGCCGTCCGCCCGGTAGGCCTGGCCCCGGGGCGCGCC
>DASUHT010000032.1:0-8911 GCA_036273335.1 Gaiellales bacterium
GCGGACGAGAGGTCGCCGACCAGGCCCATCCTGCTCAGGCGGTCAGCTGCCGCATCATCCCCTGCAGCAGGCCGCCGGCACGGTAGACGCTGACGTCGGCGGGGATGTCCAGCCGCGCCAGCGCCTGGAAGCTGCGCGCCCCGCCGTCGATCTCGACGGTCACGGTCGAGCCCACGTCGAGGTCTGCGAGGCCGCGAATCGTGTACGTCTCGCGCCCGGTCAGGCCCAGGCTCTTGGCCGATTCGTCGGGCAGGAACTGGAGCGGCAGGACGCCCAGGGCGACCAGGTTGGAGCGATGGATCCGCTCGAACGACTCCACGAGCACCGCCCGCACGCCGAGCAGTGCCGACCCCTTGGCGGCCCAGTCGCGGGAGCTGCCCGAGCCGTACTCGCGGCCGGCGATGACGACCAGCGGCACCCCCTCCTGGCGATAGCGGTTGGATGCATCGAAGATCGTCATCTGCTCGCCGTCGGGCAGGTGCATCGTGTAGCCGCCCTCGACGCCGTCGAGCAGGTTGTTGCGGAGGCGGATGTTGGCGAACGTCCCGCGCACCATCACCTCGTGGTTGCCGCGGCGGGCGCCGTAGCTGTTGAAGTCGCGGGGCTGGACGCCGTGCTCGACCAGGTAGGCGCCGGCCGGGCTGGAGGGCGCGAACGCACCTGCCGGCGAGATGTGGTCGGTGGTCACCGAGTCGCCGAGCAGCGCCAGCACCCTGGCGTCGACGATGTCGGAGAGGTCGGCGTCGTGCGCGAAGAAGGTCGCCTCGCGGACGTAGGTCGAGTCCGGATCCCACCGGAAGAGCTCGCTGCCGGTGGGCACCGGTAGCGCCCGCCAGCGCTCGTCGCCGTCGAAGATGCGCCCGTACTGGGTGGTGAAGAGCTCGGGTGCCATCGAGCGCAGGAGGGCCTCCTCCACCTCCTCGCCGGTCGGCCAGACGTCGCGCAGGTAGACCGGGCCGTCGTCGCCCTCGCCGAGCGGATCGCTGGTCAGGTCGGCGGCCACGCTGCCGGCCAGCGCGAAGGCGACCACCAGCGGCGGCGAGGCGAGGTAGTTGGCCCGCACCAGCGGGTGGATCCGAGCCTCGAAGTTGCGGTTCCCCGAGAGCACCGCGGCGACCGCCAGCCCATCCTCCTCGATCGCCCGGGTCGTCTCGTCGGGCAGCGGGCCGGAGTTGCCGATGCAGGTGGTGCAGCCGTAGCCGACAAGGTTGAAGCCGAGCTCGTTCAGCGGCTCCATCAGGCCGGCCCGCTCGAGGTAGTCGATGACCACCCGCGACCCGGGTGCGAGGCTGGTCTTCACCCACGGCTTCGACCGCAGGCCAAGCGCGACCGCCTTCTGGGCGACCAGGCCGGCCGCCAGCATGAGGGCCGGGTTCGAGGTGTTGGTGCAGGAGGTGATGGCGGCGATCGCCACCGAGCCGTTGCCCAGGCGGGAACCATTGGTCGACTCGCCGAACGCGGAGCTGAAGCTCTCGCCCACTCCGGGCAGCGCCACCCGGTCCTGGGGACGCCGCGGCCCGGCAACGCTCGGTACGACGGCGGTCAGGTCGAAGTCGAGGACCTCGTCGTAGCCCGGGTCGGGCTCGTCGCCGGTGCGGAAGAGGCCCTGCTCCTTCGTGTACTCCTCGACCAGGGTCACCAGCTCCGCCGGACGGCCGGTGTCGCGCAGGTAGCGCAACGTCTCGGAGTCGATCGGGAACATCGCCGAGGTGGCGCCGAACTCCGGCGACATGTTGGACAGCGTCGCCCGGTCGGCAAGGGTCAGGCGGCCGACGCCGCGGCCGAAGAACTCGACGAACGATCCGACCACGCCGTGCTCGCGAAGGCGCTCGGTCAGGGTCAGCACGAGGTCAGTCGCGGTAACGCCGGGGGCGAGCTCTCCGGCCATGCGGATGCCAATGACGCGGGGCGCGGTCAGATACATCGGCTGGCCCAGCATGACCGCCTCGGCCTCGATGCCGCCGACCCCGAACCCGAATACGCCGAGCGCGTTGATCATCGTCGTGTGCGAGTCGGTGCCGACCAGCGTGTCGGGCATGGCGACCCCATCCCGCACCTGGACGACGCGCCCCAGGTACTCCAGGTTCACCTGATGCACGATCCCCATCCCGGGCGGGACGACCTGGAAGTTCCGGAACGCCTCCTGCGCCCAGCGAAGCAGTGCGTATCGCTCGCCGTTTCGCTCGTACTCGCGTTCGATGTTGCGCTCGTACGCCATCCCCGAGCCGAACGCATCCACCTGCACCGAGTGGTCGATCACCAGGTCGACCGGTACCAGCGGATCGACCCGCGACGCATCGCCGCCGCGGCGGCCGACCGCCGAGCGCATCGCCGCCAGGTCGACCACGGCAGGGACGCCGGTCAGGTCCTGCATGATCACGCGCGAGGGCATGAAGGCGAGCTGGGCGTCGCCGGGGTCGGCCGGCCAGGCGGCGAGGGCGCGCACATCGGCTTCCGAGACGTGCTCGCTGCCGGCCCGGCGAAGGAGGTTCTCGACCAGCACGCAGATCGTGTAGGGGAGCCGCAGCGGGTCGACCAGACGGTCGATCCGGTGGATCACCTGGCCCGTGGAAAGCGTGTCGCGGGCGGAGAACGGATCGGCATCGGCCATGTCTGAAACCTACCAGCGCGGGGCGGGTACGCTTTCGCCCATGGCGGAGGTCAAGGGCACGCGTGTTCGGCTCCCGGCCGGAGTGCACCCGCCGTTCGAGGTGTTCATCAACGGGGTGATCCAGGAGCCCGGCCGCGACTACCAGGTGCGAGGCGACGTGCTGCTGTTCGACCGCGACCTGGTGCCGCCGCCGCCGGAGACTCCGCGGTCACTGCTGCGGGGGCTCTTCTGGGGCCGCTACCGGGCCGAGCACGTGGTCGACGTCGCCTACCAGGCAAACGGACGCGGGCACGTCGCGAGCGGCCTCGAGATCCTGGCCGACGAGCGCGACTGACTCAGGCCAGCTGGTGGCCGAGGTATGCCGTCTCGAGCAGCGCGAAGAAGGTGATGATGAGAACGGCCAGCACCGTGCCGCCCTTGCTGCGCGGGTTCATGAAGTAGGTGAGCACCGCGATCAGCAGCGCGATCGGGCCCATGAACGCCGGCCTCGTCCAGGTGCCGATGACGGCGATGGTTATGGCGACGCCGTTCAGGATGGCGATCGCGTCGTCGCGGAAGGACTCGTACTCCGACGTGTACTCTGGCAAGGCGCTGCTCCTCGGACGGGTTGCGCAGATCTTAGCGATGGCGGCGACGAGAGGGACGACCGAGCTGCGCCGGGCCGGGATCGAGCACCGGGTCCTGAGCTACGCCTACCGCCCCGGCGGGAGCGCCGGCGAGGACGCGGCGCGAGCGCTCGAGATGGAGCCGGACCGGATGCTGAAGAGCCTCGTCGCACAGGTCGGCGAGGGGCTGGTGTTCGCCCTGGTGCCGGTTTCCGGGGAGCTCTCGCTGAAGAAGCTGGCGGCGGCGGCCGGCAGCAAGTCGGCGGCGATGGCGACACCGGCGGAAGCCGAGCGGGCGACCGGCTACCAGGTCGGCGGCATCAGCCCGCTCGGTTCGCGGCGGCGGCTGCCGGTGTTCGTCGACCGGACGGCGATCGCCCATCCGCAGGTGTGCGTGAACGGCGGCGGCCGCGGCGTCATCGTCGAACTGGCCGCGGCCGACCTGGTGGCGCTGACAGACGCCACCCCGGCCGACCTCACCGCCTAGAACCGCAACAACCCGTCACGGCATCGCGCCGATCCAACCCCATGGAACAAGGGGGCCTGGCCCCTTTGTTCCGCGCTAGGAGTAGCGGCCGCCGCTGAGGTCGGCCAGCTTGTCCATGCTGTGGGTGGCCTGCAGCGTGCGGACTGTCCCCGAGCGCGAGCGCATTACCAGCGAATGCGTACGCGCCCCGCCGGACGTGAAGCGGACGCCGCGCAGGAGGTCGCCGTCGGTGACCCCGGTGGCGGCGAAGAAGGTGTTGTCGCCGCGGCACAGGTCGTCCAGGGTGAGCACCCGGTCGACGTCGTAGCCGGCGGCCTCCGCCTCCGCCCGCTCCTCGTCGTTGCGCGGCCACAGCCGCCCCTGGAACTGCCCGCCCAGGCATTTGAAGGCCGCCGCCGAGAGCACCCCCTCAGGGGTGCCGCCGATGCCCCAGAGCACGTCCACGCCGGCATCCGGGCTGGCTGCCATGAGCGCCCCCGAGACGTCACCGTGGGGAATGAAGCGAATGCGCGTGCCGACCGCCCGCACCCGCGCCACCATCTCCTCGTGCCGGGGCCGGTCGAGTACCACCAGCATCAGGTCGCGCGGCCGCACCCTCTTGGCTCGCGCCACCAGGTCGAGCGTCTGCTCGATCGGCGCGGTGATGTCGATCTCCTCGTCCACGTCGGGGCCGACCGCGAGCTTCTCCATGTACACGCAGGGCCCGGGATCGAACATCGTCTGGCGATCGGAGGCGGCGATCACGGCAAGCGCATTCGGCTGGCCCTTGGCGCACAGCTCGGTGCCCTCCAGCGGGTCGACCGCGACGTCGACGAGGACGCCGCTGCCGGTGCCGATCTGCTCGCCGTTGAAGAGCATCGGCGCCTCGTCCTTCTCGCCCTCGCCGATCACCACCGTGCCCTCCATCTCGACCGACTGCAACATGTGCCGCATCGCGTCGACCGCCGCCTGGTCGGCGGCGATCTTGTCGCCCAGGCCGACCCAGCGCGCCGCCGCCAGAGCGGCCGCCTCGGTCACCCGGACGAGCTCGAGCGCGAGATTTCGGTCGGGGTCCTGCGTCACTCGACGTCCTCGCGCCGAGCATACCGTGATGCGACGCCCCGGCTAGGGAAGATGCGAGCCGGGTGGCTTCGGGGGCTTTGGGGGCTTCGGGGGCTTCGGGCCGTGCGGCTTGGGTGGCTTTGGGTCGTGGGACTTGTGCGGGTGCACGTGCGGCTTGGGCGGCTTCGGCGGCTTGGGCGGCTGCGACGATTGCTTGGGCGGCTTGGGCGGCTTGGGCGGCTTCTGGCCCTGCTGGGGATGAGGCTTGTGCTGGCCGTGCGCCTTCCCCGGAGGAGCGGGCTTGACCGGCTTCGCAGGCGGGTGCGGCGCCGGCTTCGAGTGCGAGCGCACCTCAGAGACGGGAGCGGTCGTGGCGACGACCGGCGCGGCGACTGCCGCCGGACGGGCGGCGGCGACCGTCGTGGGAGCTGCCCGGCGATGGGGCGGATCCGGGGGTCGTACCGGAAGAACCGCCGCGCTGGCCGGCGGCGCCGGCAGCAGCACGACGCGCTGGACGATCGTCGGCGTGTGCGGGTGCACCAGCGTCCAGGCGCCGATTCCGGCCAGGACCGCCACGCACGCCGCCAGCGTCCCGGGGATGACTCGTCGCCCAGACGTCTCCCACACGTGTCGGACGGTATCACCGGGCGGGGCCGGTGTCAGGCCCGCAGGAGTGTCAGGCCCGCAGGAGGCGGGTCGCGACCCCGGTCAGGCGGGCCCGCTCGCGCAGCGGTTCCAGCCAGCGCTCGGGAATCGCCGAGGCGCCGAAGCGCGCGCCCGCCAGCGCCCCGGTGACCGCCGCGTTGGTATCGGCGTCGCCGCCCAGGTTGGCGGCGAAGACGATCGCCTGCTCCAGGTCGTCATGCCCGAAGGCGGCCGCGAACCCGACCCGGAGCGCCGTCATGACGTAACCCATCTGCCCCTGCACCTCGTCCGCGAGCTGGGCCGTGCTCAGCTCAGCCGCCTCCGCCGCCTGGCGGCCGACCACCGATCGCGAGCTGGGCGGTCGCCGGCCTGTGACCAGCGCCGCCACCGTCATGTTGAACCAGACGCAAGCATCGCCCGCCAGCGGGTCGTGGTGCGTAAGCCCGGAGTCGAGCCGCGAGAAGCGCTCCAGGCCGGACGGCTCCTCGAGGTAGCGAAGCGCGATCGGCACTGTGCGCATGAGCGAGCCGTTCCCGGCGCTCTGGCCGCCGGTCACCCGGTGGTAGTCCGCGGCCAACGAACGGGCACCGGCCGGATCGCGCGCGCGGCGCAAGGCCGCGTCGACCGTCGAGCCGATGTCCTTGGGGCCGGAGCGCGCCCAGAGGGCGTAGCGGGCAAAGACGTCCTGCTCGACGTAGCCGCCCTGGTCGACGATGCTCTCGGCCAGCGCCAGGGCCATCGCGGTGTCGTCCGTCCACTCCCCGCGCTCCCACAGCGGCGAAGCGACCAGGTCGCGGAGCGGACCGCCGTAGCGCGCGGCGATCTGGTCCGGATGCAGCCATTCGAGCGGCGCGCCGAGGGCGTCGCCGACCGCCAGCCCGAGCATCGCGCCGCGGGCGCGGTCAGCCAGGCGATCGCGGTTTCGCCTCATCCCGTCGGAGCCTGGCAGCCCGGACACCAGTAGACCATCCGGGGCTGCTCGCCCTGCATCCGCGACTCGATTGGGCGCCGGCAGCGCGGGCAAGGACGGCCGGCGCGATGGTGCACATGGGAATCGAGCCTGCCGCTGCGAACGCCCCGGCGAAGGTGCCGGCGGGCGCGCACGGCCAGCTCGAGCAGCGTCCGGTCGGAGGTGCCGGAAACCGCCTGGAACGGATCCTGGCCAGCCTCCCAGAGCACCTCGCAGCGGACGATGTTGCCGATTCCCGCGAGCGCCCGCTGGTCGAGCAGGAGCTCGCACAAAGGCCGCTCCAGCATCCGCGCCCGGCGCAGGTACTCGACTGCCGAGAAACGCCCGTGCAGCAGGTCGGGCCCGAGCGCCGGCGCGACCCGCCGGGTCGGCCGCTCGGCGATCCGCCGGGTACCGGTGATCACCACGTCGCAGGCAGGCGTCCGGAGCACCGCCGGGCCCCATCCCCGTCCTGGCTCGGTCAGGCGCACACGGCCGTTCATGCCCAGGTGCACGGTCAGCGAGCGGCCGCGGTCGCCGTGCACGAGCAGATGCTTGCCGCGCGCCTCGACCGCGGTCACCCGGGAGCCGCAGAGTGGCCCCGCCGTCACCTGGCAGCCGACGATCGGCTCCAGGCGGCGCGCCAGCAGCTCCAGCGAGTGCCCTTCAGGCACGCAGCACCAGGCGGCGGTGGCCGAGCAGGAAGCCGTGGGCCAGGAGCAGTCGCTCCACCTCGCCGCCGGCCAGCCGCTCGCCGTTCACCCGCTCCGGCGCCAGGCGCCGGATACGGCGCGCGCGGACGGCGTCGGCGAGGGCCGCGATCGCCGGTTCCAGCAGCTCGTCCTCGAACGTGACGAGGCCACGGCCGCCGCGCTCGACCACCAGCCCCAGGCGACCATCGACGAGCACCACCCACGCTCCCGCAACCCGTGCCAGCTTGCGCGGCGCCTCCGGCCAGGGAACCGACGCCCCGTAGGGATTTGCAGGGTCGATCGCCGACAGCACGAGCGCCGATGGACGGTCGGTTCGCTCGCGCACATCGCGCAGCCGCTCGACCGCCGCCGCCAGCCCGAACTGGGCGCCGCCGAGGCCCTCGACGAAGTACCCGCGACGGCAGATGCCCGCCTCCTCCATCAGGCGCAGCTCGCCGTAGACGGCCGAGAATCCGCCCGGCACTCCCTCGGCGAGCACGCCCTGCCGGCTCACCACCCCATGCCGCTCGAGCAGCGTCTCGGCAAGCGCCCGGGCGCGCTCACGCGGGGCCGGGGCGGGCTCCAGCAGCCGGCGCACCAGAGACCAGCGGCCGCGGGCGGCCGGCAGTGAGGCAACCGCACGCAGCTTCCGCGACGGCCGTGCTCCATCAGCGGGAGCCGGCAGCAGGCGCAGGGTGGTGCCGGAGCGCAGCGGCTGCCAGGCGTCATTGGTCACCTGGCCCGCCCACACCAGCTCCCAAAGCTCGGTCAGGAGCGTCCGCTCGCCGCCCCCGAGGGCCGTCGCCAGATCGGCGAAGAAGCTGGCGCCGCGCGCCTCCAGCGCCTCCAGGATCGGATGCTCCGGCGGCTCCTCGGCCGGATGTAGAAGGGCAACGTCCTCACGCAGGTAGAGCCGCACGCGGCCGCGGCCGGCCCCGACCCAGACGACCTCGCCTCCGGAGCAGGCGGCATCCAGCCACTCGTCGCGGTAGTCGCGGATACGGGCCGGCAGCAGGTCGCTCTCGATCGCCGCCACCGGCAGCGGAACCCCCTGCAGCTGGCTCACCGCCTCGTGCAATCGCTCCCGGCCGCCGAGATCCCGGCCGATCCCGTGCCAGGCCGGCAGGAACCGGCCCAGCGTCTCGCGGTCGACGGGCTCGACGGCGCGCCGGGCGACCGCCATGGTGCGCCGGCGGAGGCGGCGAAGGACGTCCGGGGCCACCAGCTCGATGGCGACGCCACCGGGCAGGAATCCGCCCTCCAGCAGCTCGCCACGCTCGACCAGCGCGGCGACCGCCGGGGTCACATCCAACCCGAAGCGGGCGCGCAGCCTGTCGGCGGTGAACGGCCCGTGCGTCCGCCCGTAGCGGCCGACCAGCCGTTCCAGCGCCCCCTCGACCGGCTGCAGGAACGCCGCCGGCAGCCCCTGCGGCGGCACCGCGCCGAGCGCATCCCGGTAGAGGCCGGCGTCCTCGGCGGCGATCAGCCGCCGCTCGCCGGCGATGCCCACCTCGACCGCCCGCCGCTCGGCCAGCAGCGGGTCGACGCCGGCGGCGCCGCGGGCGGTCAGCTCCGCCTCGGTCAAATCACCCAGGCGGCGCAGCAGGTCGTGGGTGCGATCGGCGTCGAGCGCGCCGCCGATTCCTTGCAGCTCCTGCTCCACCTGGTCGATCGCATCGGCGTCCAGGAGCTCGCGCACCTCGTCCGCCGCCAGCAGCTCGGCCAGCAGCGCCCGATCGAGGGAGAGCGCCTGCATCCGCCGCTCCGCTGCGGGCGCATCGCCTTCGTACATGTAGCCGGCGATGTAGTCGAAGAGCAGCGAGCTGGCGAACGGGGACGGATGCGGCGTCTCCAGCTCCACCAGGCGGACGGATCCGCGTG
>DASUHT010000033.1:0-22593 GCA_036273335.1 Gaiellales bacterium
CGGGGACTTCGCCTGGAGCCACGAGCCCTACCGGGTCGCCCGCCGGGCGGCGATCCCGGTGTACCTGGTTCCGGTCAAGTAGACTCGCGCTCCATGCGCGTCCTGGTCGTCGGATCCGGTGGTCGCGAGCATGCGCTCGCCTGGAAGCTGCGCTCCTCACCGCTGCTCGGCGAGCTGCACGCGGCGCCGGGGAACCCCGGCATCGCCGCCATCGCCGAGGTGCACGACGTGGCGGTGGACGACCTCGAGGGTCTGACCGAGCTGGCCGGGCGGATCGCCGCCGACCTGGTCGTGATCGGGCCCGAGGCGCCGCTCGTCGCCGGCCTTGCCGACCGCCTCCAGGCGGCAGGTATCCACGCGTTCGGGCCGGTCGCCGCGAGCGCCCGCCTGGAGGGGTCGAAGGCGTTCGCCAAGTCGGTCATGGAGGAGGCGGGGGTGCCGACCGCACGATTCACCGTCTGCGATACCGTGGCCGCCGCTCAGGCCAGCATCGCCGACGCCGGCGGCCGCGTCGTCATCAAGGCGGACGGGCTCGCCGCCGGCAAGGGCGTCTTCGTCTGCGACACGATCGCCGACGCCGACCAGGCGGTCCGCGCCTGCCTGGTCGAGCAACGCTTCGGCGAGAGCGGGGCGCGGATCCTGGTCGAGGAGCGGCTGGACGGCCTCGAGGCGTCGGTGCTGGCGCTCTGCGACGGCGAGCGAGTGCTGGCCCTCGCCCCGGCGCGGGACGCCAAGCGCGCCCTGGACGGCGACCGCGGCCCGAACACCGGCGGCATGGGCTGCGTCTCGCCGGTGCCGGGGCTGGAGGGCGAAGCGCTGACCGCGGTGATCGAGCAGGTGCACGAGCCCGTGGTCCGCGAGCTGGCGCGCCGCGGGGCGCCCTTCCGCGGCTGTCTCTACGCCGGCCTCATGCTGACCGCGGACGGCCCGCGCGTGCTCGAGTTCAACACCCGCTTCGGCGACCCGGAGGCGCAGGTCATCCTGCCACGCCTGCGCGGAGACCTGCTGGCGGCCCTCGACGCCTGCGCGGGCGGCTCGCTGGCAGACGTCGAACTGGCGGCCGGCGAGGACGCGGCGGTGTCGGTCGTGATCGCCGCCCGCGGCTATCCCGAGGCGCCGGAGCGAGGGGCCGAGGTCAGCGGCCTGGAGGCGGCCGAGCAGGTGCCGGGGGTGACCGTGTTCCACGCCGGCACAGCCCTCGAGGACGGCCGGCTGATCGCCGCCGGCGGCCGCGTGCTCAACGTCAGCGCCGTCGGCCGCGACTTCGCCGAGGCGCGCGACCGCGCCTACGAGGCGACGGCCGCCGTGACCATGGCCGGTGCGCACCACCGTGCGGACATCGGACTCGCAATCGTCGACCAGGAGCATCAGCATGTCTGAGCCGCTCGCCGCCCCCGAGGTCAAGCTGCTCTGGGACCAACTGCAGGACGACGGGCCGCAGGTGGGCATCCTGATGGGCTCGGAATCGGATAAGGAGGTCATGCAGGCCGCCGCCGACGAGCTGCTGGAGCGGGGCGTGACCTTCGAGATGCAGGTCCTCTCCGCCCATCGCGACCCGCGCGGCGTCGCCGAGTACGCCTCGACCGCGGCCATCCGCGGCGTCCGGGTGATCATCGCCGGGGCCGGCAAGGCCGCCGCCCTGCCGGGCGTGGTCGCCGCCTACACGGAGCTGCCGGTGATCGGCGTTCCCATCCGCACCTCCGACCTCGGCGGCATGGACTCGCTGCTTTCGATCGTCCAGATGCCGCCGGGCGTGCCGGTCGCCTGCATGGCGATCAACGGCGCCCGAAACGCCGCCATCTTCGCCGCCAAGATCCTGCTGGCGGGGCCAGGCACCGTCAAGGACCTGTAAAACCCGCAGGTGGCTCGGCGTGGCGCTTCGCGGCTCTGGGAGCCGCCTCGCGGCGCGTCGGTGGAATCCAGCTGCGGCCACGATGGCGCGCGGCCGGGGCCAGGCACCGTTACGGGCGTGTGTATTCCCCGAGCAATTCGGCCTCTCGCTGCGGCGCGAGCGTCGGCGGCCCGATCTCGGTTCCGCGCGTCGCATGCCAGGCCATCAGGTCGCGGACCGTGTCGACGAGCGGCCGGAAGGTGAGCCCTGAGCCGACCTGCCTGGCGACATCGCCGTCAAAGAGCGCCGCGTCCTCGTCGTCCTCGGGCAGCCAGAACGGCAGCTCGCTCCAGGGCTCGACGCCGTGTTCGAGCAGGAAGCGCTCGTCCACCCAGACCGGATCCGGGATGCCGCAGGCGGCGAGCATCCCGGCCATGGTCAGCGGCTGCTCGGGCCCGGCGGCGTTGAACGTCCCGGCGACGCCCCGCTCGACCAGGCTGACGATCCAGCCGGCGAGGTCACGGACATCGATCAGCTGCACCGGCCGGTCGGGGCGGCCCGGCGCCAGCACCCGGCTATCGCGCCCGGCGCGGGCGGCCCAGTAGGTGAAGCGGTCGGTGGGGTCGTTCGGGCCGACGATCATCCCCGGCCGGATGAGCACCGCGCCCCCCGGGAAGGCGCCCTCCACCTCCTGCTCGCAGAGCGCCTTCAGCGGCCCGTACGTCTCTCCGGTCACCTCCTCGCCGGCGCCGTCGGGAAGCGGCTTCACCGGCGTCGACTCGTCGAAGCCGTCGCGCCCGGTGAGGTCGTACACCGACTCGCTGGAGATGAAGACATATGTCCCGGCCCGGCCGGCCAGCTCCTGGGCCGAGCGCCGGACAACCGACGGCGCGTACCCGGAGGTGTCGAAGACGGCGTCCCATTCGCGGCCGGCCAGCGGTGCCAGATCTCCGGTGCGGTCGCCGCGGAGATGCTCCACCGGGCCGGAGAACTCGACCTCGCGGGTGCCCCGGTTGAACTGGGTCACCTCGTGCCCGGCCGTCAGGGCCGCGTCGGTCAGGTGGCGGCCGAGGAAGACGGTGCCGCCGATGATCAGGATCCTCATGCCGGGGAACACTAGATCGCGCGGCACCGGCGGACGCCGTTGATACACTCGAGGCGCAGGTTCCCTCCGGCTGAAAGGCAGCAGCGACGCTTTGATCTCCCGGTACACCCGCCCCGCGATGGGCGCCGTCTGGTCGGACGAGCGCAAGTTCCAGCGGTGGCTTGACGTCGAGATCGCCGCCATGGCGGCATGGGCCGAGTTGGAGGTCGTTCCGGATACGGCCGTGGAGGCCGTGCGGGCGGTTGCGCGGGTGGACGTGGCGCGGATCCTGGAGATCGAGGAGCGCACCCACCACGACGTCCTGGCGTTCACCGAGTCGGTGGCCGAGCAGGTGGGCGAGCCTGCCCACTGGTTCCACTACGGCCTCACATCCTCGGACATCGTGGACACGGCGCTGGCGCTGCAGATGCGCGACGCCGGCGAGTTGATCCTGGCCGCGATCGCCGACGTCGAGCGGGCGACGCTGGCCCGGGCGGAGGAGTTCCGGCACACCCCAACGATCGGCCGCACCCACGGGGTGCACGCCGAGCCGACCACCTTCGGGCTCAAGCTGCTGGGCTGGGTGACCGAGCTGCGGCGCCAGCGCGACCGGCTGGCCACCGCCTTCGAGGGCGTCCGCGTGGGCAAGCTCTCCGGCGCCGTCGGCGCCTATGCCAATAGCGACCCGCGTGTCGAGGCGGCGGCCCTCGACCGCCTCGGCCTGGAGCGCGAGGACGTGGCGACGCAAGTCGTTCCCCGCGACCGGCACGCCGCGCTGCTCTCGGCGATCGCCGGCGCCGGCGCCAGCCTGGAGCGCTTTGCACTCGAGATCCGCCATCTCCAGCGCACCGAGGTGCGTGAGGCGCGGGAGCCGTTCGCCAAGGGCCAGAAGGGCTCCTCGGCGATGCCGCACAAGCAGAACCCGATCGTCAGCGAGCGGATCTGCGGGCTCGCCCGGGTACTGCGGGCAAACGCCCAGGTCGGCCTGGAGGACGTCGCCCTCTGGCACGAGCGAGACATCTCCCATTCCTCCGCAGAGCGAATCGTCATCCCCGACTCGACGATCGCCCTGCACTACATGCTCGACCGCATGCTCTGGCTCGTCCAGGGGCTGGACGTCGACGCCGCCAGGATGCTGCGAAACCTGGAGGCCTCGCACGGCCTGGTCTTCTCCGGCCGGGTGCTCCTGCAGCTGGTCGAGGCCGGTCTCACACGCGAGCAGGCCTACGCGGTGGTGCAGCGAAACGCCCTTCGCGCCTGGGACGAGGAGCTGCCGCTGCGCGCGCTGCTGGAGGCCGACCCGGAGGCGGCGGTGCTGGACGCCGAGGCGCTCGACCAGGCTTTCGATCTCGACTCGTTCCTGCGCTTCGTGGACGAGATCTTCGACCGCACACTGCAAGCTCTCGAGGTGACCCATGCCTGACTCCGACGCGCTCGCCACCCTGCACGAGACCTCCGGGAAGGTGCGCGAGATGTACGGCTTCGGCGACCAGCTGCTGATGGTCGCGTCCGACCGCATCTCCGCCTTCGACGTCGTGCTGCCAACGGCGATCCCCGACAAGGGGCGAGTGCTGACCGCGCTCTCCCTGTTCTGGTTCGACCACGCGGGGACGATCGCGCCCAACCACCTAGTCACCGCCGATCCCCGAGAGTTCCCTGCCCAGGCGCGCGGCAACGCCGACCTGGCCGGCCGCTCGATGCTCGTCCAGCGGCTGACGATGCTGCCGATCGAGTGCGTCGTTCGCGGCTATCTGGCCGGCTCCGGGTGGAAGGACTACCAGGCCACCGGCGCGGTCTGCGGCCACGCCCTGCCGCCCGGACTGCAGGAGGCGGCGCAGCTGCCGGCGCCACTCTTCACGCCGTCCACGAAGGCGACCGAGGGTCACGACGTCAACATCGACCGGGCCACCGCGGCGCTCCTGATCGGTGAGGGCCGGTTCGACGACCTGCAGCGCATCTCGCTCGAGCTCTACTCGCACGCCGCCCGGCACGCGCTGGAGCGCGGCATCATCATCGCCGACACCAAGTTCGAGTTCGGGATCGACTCCGACGACAGGATCGTGCTTGCCGACGAGGTGCTGACGCCGGACTCCTCGCGCTTCTGGCCGGTCGACGAATACGAGCCGGGCCGTTCGCCCGCGAGCTTCGACAAGCAGTACGTCCGCGACTGGCTGGAGACCCTCGACTGGGACAAGACCCCGCCCGGGCCGGAGATCCCGGCCGAGGTTGTGGACGGCACCCGCGCGCGCTATGTCGAGGCCTACGAGCGTCTGACCGCCGACTCGTTCGAGACCTACCTGGCGAAGATGGGCGTCGGGTGACCCGGGTCACCGTCACCGTCCGGCCCAAGGAGGGGATCCTCGATCCCCAGGGCGAGGCGCTGCGGCGCTCGCTGGCGGCAGGCGGCCAGCCGGTGCTGGCCGTCCGCGCCGGCAAGCTGTTCGACGTCGAGATCGACGCCGCCTCCGACGCCGAGGCGCTGGCGCTGGCCGAGCAGATCGCCGGCGATCTGCTGGCCAACCCGCTGATCGAGGAGCACCGCGTCGACCTGGCCGGCGAGGAGCGGGCGGGATGAGCGTCCGCGTCGGGGTCGTCACCTTCCCCGGAAGCTGCGACGACCGCGACGCCCTGCGCGCAATCGAGCTGGTGGGCGGCGAGCCGGCGCAGCTCTGGCACGCCGATGACCACTTGCACGCGGCCGACGCGGTGATCGTCCCGGGCGGGTTCAGCTACGGCGACTATCTGCGCCCGGGAGCGCTGGCCGCCCGCTCGCCGGTGATGCGGGCGATCGTCCGCCACGCCGGCGACGGCGGGCCGGTGCTGGGCATCTGCAACGGCTTCCAGGTGCTGACCGAGGCCGGCCTGCTGCCGGGCGTCCTTCGCCCCAACACCGGTCTTCGCTTCCGCTGCCACGACGTCGGACTGCGCGTCCAGCGCCCGTCCCCGTGGCTTCCCCAGCGCGAGCCGGGAGACCTCCTGGAGATCCCCATGAAGCACCACGACGGCTGCTACTTCGCCGATCCGGCTACCCTGGCCGAGCTCGACCGGTACGGCCAGGTGCTGCTCCGCTACGAGCCGAACCCGAACGGCTCGGTCGCCGCCATCGCCTGCGTGACCAGCCGCGAGGGCAACGTCGCCGGGCTGATGCCGCATCCCGAGCACGCGGTCGACCCGCTGCTCGGCTCCGCCGACGGCCGCGTCCTGCTGGCCGGCCTGCTCGGACTCGCCCGCACGCCGGCGGCGGCGTGAACGGGTCGCGCCGGGCCGCTCGGTACTATTCCTCTCCCAGACGCCCCGCCGTGTGAACGTCGCCTCGCCACAGCCCCTGCACCGCTCGCTCGGCCTGACCGACGAGGAGTACTCGCGCATCGGAGAGGCGATCGGGCGGGAGCCCAACGATTTCGAGCTGGCGGTCTTCTCGCTGCTCTGGAGCGAGCACTGCGGGTACAAGCACTCGCGCCGGCTGCTCGGCCGCTTTCCCACCTCCGGCCCGGCGGTGCTCCAGGGCCCCGGAGAGAACGCCGGCGTGATCGACGTGGGCGACGGGCTGGCGGTGGCGCTCAAGGTGGAGAGCCACAACCACCCCTCGGCGGTGGAGCCGTTCCAGGGGGCGGCGACCGGCGTTGGCGGCATCCTCCGCGACATCTTCGCCATGGGCGCTCGGCCGATCGCGATCCTCGACTCGCTGCGCTTCGGCGAGCTCGAGAGTCCCGAGCAGCGGCAGCTCTTCGGGCGGGTCGTCGAGGGCGTCGGCCACTACGGCAACTGCGTCGGCGTGGCCAACGTCGGCGGCGAGGTGGAGTTCGAGGCGCCGTACGAGCACAACTGTCTGGTGAACGCGATGTGCGTCGGACTGCTGGACGCCGGCCGACTGCAGTCGGCCGGGGCCGCCGGGGCCGGGAACCTGCTCGTGCTCTACGGGTCGCGCACGGGCCGGGACGGCATCGGCGGGGCGTCGGTGCTGGCCTCGCAGGGGTTCGACGAGGACTCGGCGGGCAAGCGCCCGAGCGTCCAGATCGGCGATCCCTTCACCGGCAAGAAGCTGATCGAGTGCACGCTGGCGCTGATCGACGCAGGACTCGTCGCGGCGCTGCAGGACCTGGGCGCGGCCGGTCTTGCCTCGTCGACCGCCGAGATGGCCTCGGCGGGCGGCGTCGGGCTCGACGTCGACCTCTCACGTGTGCCGCTGCGCGAGCCGGACATGGAGCCGTTCGAGATCATGATCTCGGAGTCGCAGGAGCGGATGGCAGCCATCGTCGAGCCCGAGCGCTGGCCAGAGGTGGAGGCTCTGTGTGCCCGCTGGGACATGGACGCGACGGTGATCGGCGAGGTGACCGGAGGCGGCCGGCTGCGAGTCCTGTTCGAGGGCGAACCGGTCGGCGACCTGCCGGTGGCGGCGCTCACCGACGGCTGCCCGCGCTACGACCTCGAGCGCACCCGGCCGGCTCGGCTGGCCGGGCCCTGCCGCTTCCCGCCGGTGTCCGACCCCACGGCAGCGCTTCGAACCCTGCTCGGCTCGCCGGGAATCGCCAGCCGGCGCTGGATCACCCGCCAGTACGACCAGCTGGTCGGGTCGGGAACGGTCGTCCGGCCGGGAGGGGACGCGGCGGTCGTCCGACTTACCCCGTCCGCACGGGCAATCGCCGTCTCGCTCGACGGCAACGGCCGGCGAACCTGGCTGCATCCGCGCCGCGGCGGCATGAGCGCCGTCTGCGAGGCGGCCCGCAACGTCGCCTGCACCGGCGCGCGGCCGGCGGCGGTGACCAACTGCCTGAACTTCGGCAACCCCGAGCACCCGGAGGTCGCCTACGAGCTGGCCGAAGCCATCGAGGGCATGGCCCTGGCCTGCGAGGCGCTCGACCTGCCGGTCGTCTCGGGGAACGTCTCGCTCTACAACGAGCACGCCGGGCATCCGATCCAGCCCACCCCGGTGGTCGGCGTGGTCGGCGTGCTCGAGGACGCCGACCTGGCCGTTTCGGCAGCGTTTCGGGAGACCGGCGACGTCGTCCTCCTGGCCGGCAACGGTCCGGCCGCGCTGGACGGCTCGGAGTATCAGAAGCGGCTGCTGGGCGAGGTGGCGGGGGAGATCCCCGAGCCTGATCTCGACGCCGAACGGGCGCTGCACGGCTTCCTGGCCGCGGCGGCCGCGGCCGGTCTCCTGCAAAGCGCGCACGACATCTCCTCCGGCGGCCTGGCCGTGGCGCTCGCCGAGTCCGCAATCCTCGGCGGGGTCGGCGTCGACGCACCGGCCGCCGAGTGGCTGTTCGACGAGGGGGAGGGCCGCGTCGTGATCTCGGCTCGGGCCGGGAACGTCCCGGCGCTGGTCGAGCTCGCCGGCAGCCTGCCGCTCCGGGAGCTGGGCGCGGTCGGCGGCGATCGGATCGTGGCCGGTGCCGCCGTCATCGACCTGTCCGATGCCACCGGTCGCTACGAATCGGCCATCCCCGAACTCATGGGAGACCGCTGATGTGCGGCGTCTTCGGCATCTACGACCCGGTCGGCGCACCCGACCGCGACGTCGCCCGGCTGACCTTCTTCGGCCTCTACGCACTCCAGCACCGCGGTCAGGAGTCGGCGGGTATCGCCGTCTCGGACGGCCGCCGGGTGACCGCCATGAAGGACATGGGACTCGTCAGCCAGGTCTTCGACGAGCCCAAGCTTTCGGGCCTTCCCGGGACGATGGCGATTGGTCACGCGCGCTACTCGACCACCGGCTCGACGGTCTGGCAGAACGCGCAGCCCGTCGTCCGGCACGCCAACGGACACACGGTCGCACTCGGCCACAACGGCAACCTGACGAACACCACCCAACTGCGCGAGCAACTGCGCGCGGAGGGGGTGCCGCTGCGCTCCAGCTCCGACACCGAGGCGATCGCCGCGCTGATCGCCCGCCACCCCTCGGGTCGTCTGGATGAGGCGATCGCCGACACGATGGGCCGGATCGAGGGCGCGTTTGCCGCGGTCGTCCTGACCGAATCGCAGCTGGCGGGCTTCCGCGACCCGGACGGCATCCGGCCGCTGGTCGTCGGCCGCCTCGACGACGCCTGGGTGCTCGCGTCCGAGACCTGCGCCCTCGACCTGATCGGCGCCCGCCTGGAGCGCGAGCTTGAGCCGGGCGAGCTGGTTGTAATCGACGAGCAGGGCCCGCGCTATCGGCGCGTCGGTGAGCACCGGCCGGGGGCGCTCTGCATCTTCGAGTTCATCTACTTCGCCCGCCCCGACTCGGTCATGCAGGGCGAGGCGCTGCACGACGTCCGGCGGCGGATGGGCGAGCGGCTGGCTCTGGAGGCGCCGGTCGAGGCGGACGTGGTGATCCCGGTGCCCGACTCGGGGACGCCGGCGGCGGTCGGGTACGCCCGGGCCAGCGGCATCCCGTTCGGCGAGGGCCTGGTCAAGAACCGCTACGTCGGCCGCACGTTCATCCAACCCGACCAGGCGCTTCGCGAGCGCGGCGTCAAGCTGAAGTTCAACGCGCTTCGCTCCGTGCTCGCCGGCCAGCGGGTGGTGGTCGTCGACGACTCGATCGTCCGCGGCTCGACGACCCGCAAGCTGGTGACGATGCTGTTCGAGGCAGGCGCCGCAGAGGTGCACCTGCGCGTCTCCTCTCCTCCGATCATCTCCCCCTGCTTCTATGGCATCGACATGGCCGAGCAGGAGCAGCTAATCGCCTCCGGCCGAAGCGTCGAGGAGGTGGGCGAGCGGCTGGGCGCCACGTCACTCGCCTACCTTTCGCTGGACGGCCTCCAGGAGGCGACCCAGCATCCCGCCGAGAGCTTCTGCCGCGCCTGCCTGACCGCCGACTACCCGACTCCGATCCCAGACGACCTGCGGATGTCCAAGCTGCGTTTCGAGCCGCGGCCGGTCGAGGTGCAGGTGCGGTGAGCGAGGACGCCCCGCTCACCTACGCGGCGGCCGGGGTCAACCTGGAGGCGGCGGACGAGGTGGTGGCGCGGATCCGTGAGGCGGTCGGCTCCACCCACACCCGCGCGGTGCTTGACTCGCGTGGTGGCTTCGCCGGGCTCTACACACCCTCGGTCGGCGACCCGCTGCTCTCGGCCGGCTGCGACGGCGTCGGCACCAAGGTCCTGCTGGGCGCCGCGGCCGGGCGGCTGCGCGGTCTCGGCATCGACCTGGTGGCGATGAGCGTGAACGATGTCCTGACCGCCGGCGGCAAGCCGGCATTCTTCATGGACGTCATCACCTGCGGACGGGTCGTCCCGGAGCGGGTCGCGGAGCTGGTGGAGGGGGTCGCCGAGGGCTGCCGGAGGGCCGGCTGCGTGCTGCTCGGCGGCGAGACCGCGGAGCACCCCGACATGATGGCGCCCGACGAGTTCGACCTGGCCGGGTTCTGCGTCGGCGTCTCGGAGCGGCGGGAGCTCATCTCCGGCGCCCGGGTCGAGGCGGGCGATGCGATCCTCGCCCTGCCGTCGAGCGGACCGCACTCGAACGGGTTCTCACTGATCCGCCGGCTGCTCGACAGGGCCGGCCTGGCCCCCGACGGCACGCCGGAGGGGCTCGGGGGGGCATCGGTCGCCGACGCGCTGCTCGAGCCGACGGCGATCTACGCCGCGGCTGCCGGCGAGCTCCGGCGTACGGTAGACGTCCGCGCGATGGCCCACATCACAGGCGGCGGGATCCCGGGGAACCTGATCCGCCAGTTCCCGGACGGCCTGGGGGCGAGGATCGACCTGAGCACCTGGACGCGGCCGCCGGTGTTCGAGTGGCTGGGCTCGCTAGGCGTCGAGGAGGACGAGATGCGGCGCGTCTTCAACCTGGGCATCGGATTCGCCGCGGTCGTCTCGCCGGACGACACCAAGGCCGCCCTGGGGGCGGTGGAGCGGGGCGGCTGCCCGGGCTGGCTGTGCGGCGAGGTGACCACCGGCGGCGGGGTGGAGCTGCGCTGAGGACCGGCGTCCTCATCTCCGGCGAGGGCACCAACCTGCAGGCGCTGATCGATGCCGACGCCGTGACCGTCGCCTGCGTCGTCTCCAGCCGGCCGGACGCCCCGGGAGTCGAACGGGCGACCCGGGCCGGCCTCCCTGTCACCGTCACCGCCGACCCCGACGAGACCGCCGACTTCCTCGACCGGCACGGCGTCGAGCTGGTGGTGCTGGCGGGCTACATGCGGATCCTGCCGCCCCGCTTTCTGGAGCGCTTTCCCGGCCGCGTCGTGAACGTGCACCCTTCCCTGCTTCCGGCCTTTCCGGGGCGCACGGCGATCGCCGATGCGCTGGCCCACGGCGTGCGGGTGACCGGGGTCACGGTGCACCTGGTCGACGAGGGCGTGGACACCGGGCCCATCATCCTGCAGGAGGCCGTCGAGGTTCCGTATGATGACGACGCCTTGGAGCTGGAGCGCCGAATCCACCTGGTCGAGCACCGCCTGCTGGTGCGCGCCGTCCGCGAGTTTCCGGTCCGGACGGCCCGGTGAAGATCGCCCGGGCGCTGATCTCGGTCAGTGACAAGAACGGGCTCTCGACGCTGGCCACCGGCCTGCACAAGCTCGGAGTGGAGCTGGTGTCGACCGCCGGCAGCGCCGCCTTCCTGCGCGACGCCGGAGTGCCGGTGTCCACCGTCGAGGAGCTGACCGGCGTCGAGGCGCTCCTGGGCGGGCGGGTGAAGACGCTGCACCCGGCGGTGCACGCGGGCATCCTCGCCCGCCGCGAGGACGCCGGCGACATGGCATCTCTGGAGGAGCACGGGTTCGCGCCGATCGACATGGTCGTCTGCAACCTGTATCCGTTCCGCGCGGTGGCCAACCGGCGTGGCGTCACCGAGGACGAGGTGATCGAGAACATCGATATCGGCGGCCCGACCATGGTGCGGGCGGCCGCCAAGAACTTCCACTCGGTCGCCGTGCTAACCGACCCGGAGCGCTACGGCTTCGTGCTCGACGAGCTTCGTGCCAACGAGGGCCAGCTCTCGCTGGACACGCGGCGCGAGCTGGCCGGCGAGGCGTTCGCCCACAGCGCCTCCTACGAGGCGGCGATCGCCGGCTGGTTCAGCGATACCGAGCCGTTCCCGGAGCGGCTGGCGCTCGACTTCGTCAAGGTCACCGACCTCGCCTACGGCGAGAACCCGCATCAGCGGGCGGCGTTCTACCGGGACGCCGGCGCCCGCCGCCACATCCTCAGCCGCGTCGAGCAGCGGGGCGGCCGCCAGCTCTCCTTCAACAACCTGGGCGACCTCCAGGCGGCGCGGACAATCGCCTCTGCCTTCCAGGTTCCGGTGGCGGCCATCATCAAGCACGCCATCCCCTCCGGGGTCGCGGTGGGGGCGACGATCACGGAGGCGTTCGAGCGCGCGCTGGAGTGCGACCCGGTATCGGCATTCGGGGCCGTGATCGCCGTCAACCGGCCGGTCACCGCCGACCTGGCGACGCTGATGACCCAGCGCAAGCTGGACGTGCTGTTCGCGCCCGGCTACGAGGACGGCGCGCTCGAGATCCTGCGCGAGAAGCCCGACCTGCGGATCCTCGACGACTGCGAGCGGCGCAAGTCGTCGCCCGGCGAGCGGGACATGCGCCGGATGCTGGGCGGCCTCCTCGTGCAGGACCGCGACCTCGAGCTGGACGACCGCGAGGACATGCAGGTGGTAACCGAGGCGAACCCGACCAAGCGGCAGTGGGACGACCTGCTGTTCGCCTGGCGGGTGGCGCACTTCGTGCGGTCGAACGCGATCGTGCTCGCCCGCGACCTGGCGACGGTCGGGATCGGCGCCGGTCAGGTCAGCCGCGTCGACGCGGTGCGCCTGGCGACGCAGAAGGCGGGCGAGCGAAGCGGCGGCGCGGTGATGGCGTCGGACGCCTTCTTCCCCTTCGACGACGGCCCGCGGACGGCGTTCGACGCCGGCGTGCGGGCGCTCATCCAGCCGGGTGGATCGGTGCGCGACGACGAGGTGGTCGCCGCCGCCAACGCGGCCGGCGCGGCAATGGTCTTCACCCACCGCCGCCATTTCCTGCACTGAGCTCGGCTCCGCGCCGCCGTCACCCGCGGCCTTCATGGGGCCAGGCTCTGTAAAGACCCACCGCTGCAACCGCCCGCACCGAGCCAGGTTCAGCGCCGGTTGCCGCCCCTGCGCCGCCTGAACGGGGCCAGGCTCTGTAAAGAACGCGTGACACGGCTCCGCACGCGGCCGGCGATGCGGTGGTAGGCGGCTTCGTAGTCGGCAACCATCCGCTCGTGAGAGAAGTGCGCGTCGGCATCCTGGCGGACTGCGGCACGGTCGAGGCCGGCGGCCTCCTCGATGCGCGCGGCCAGACCGTCCACCGTGTCCTCGATCACGCCCGAGACGCCGTCGGTGACGACCTCCGGGACTGCCCCCATGCGGGTCGCGGCGACCGGCGTCCCACACGCCATCGACTCCACCATGACCAGACCAAACGGCTCCTCCCACTGGATCGGGAAGAGCGTCACCAGCGCCCGCTGGAGCAGCGCCACCTTCTCGCCATGGCTGACCTCGCCAAGGTATTCGATGCCGCCACGCAGGTGTGGCTGCACCTCCCGCTCGAAGTAGCGCCGCTCCTCGGAATCGTGCATCTTGCCCGCCAGCCGCAGCGGCAGCCCGGCACGCTCCGCGATGGCGACCGCATTGGCCGCCCCCTTGTCGGGCGACATCCGCCCCAGGAAGAGCAGATAGCCGTCGTTCCCCGGATCGAATGGGTAGCTCTCCAGGTCGATCGCGTTGTGCACGGTCGCCAGCCAGTTCAGGTCGGGCAGCGGCGACCGCTGGTTCTGGGAGAGCGAGATCAGGTGCGCGGATGGGCTGACCCGGCCGATCTGTTCATAGATCCGGCCCGGCTCGCCGTCCAGCGGTCCGTGCACGGTGTGGCAGAACGGCGTCCGCGTGGCACCGCCCAGAGCACAGGCGAGAGGGCCGGAATGGTCGTGCACGACGTCGAACTCCCCCGCCCGCTCGAGGCAGGTCAGCGCGTGGTGCAGATCGGGAAGCGACATCCCGATGCGGTAGCTCGGCGGCTCGTCGTAACTGGTGACGAGATGAGCCTTGGTCTGCGAGTCGCCGGCGGCGAAGAGTGTCACATCATGGCCGCGCTCGACCAGGCCGTCGGCCAGGATCGAGACCACCCACTCGATCCCGCCGTACCGCGTAGGCGGTACCGCGAACCAGGCCGGTGCAAGCAGGGCGATCCTCATCGCTGCTCGATGCTATACCCGTTCGCCGCACGGCCCCTACGGGTACCCTCCACCGGTGGGCACCTCCGATCCGGGTTGGCTGTGGAGCGTCGTCGTCGACCCGGCGCTGGCCGTCGCGATCCCGCTCACCTGCTTCCTGACCGCGGTGCTCTGGCTCTCGGCCGAGACTACGCGCACCGGCCTCCCCGATCGCGCAGCCTGGGAGCTCGCCCGGTTCGCCCGAGGCAGCCGGACGCGGCTCTTCGCCGGTGTCTGCGCAGCGGCTGCTCTGCTCACCTGCACGCTCTCCCTGGACGGCGCGGTGGTCGTGCTCGTGCCGGCCCTGGTCGTCCTGCGGCGCCGCTTCGACGCGCCCATACGCCCCCTCCTGCTGGCCACCATCGGGGTCACCAACGCGTTCTCGATGGCGACGCCGCAGGGCAACCCGACCAACCTGATCGCCATCAAGAGCCTCGACATCTCGTCGATCGACTTCACCCGCACGATGGCCCTGCCGGGCATCCTGGCGACGTTGCTCTGCATCGCCGTCGTCGCCCGGGCGGAGCGGCCACGACTGGTCGGCACGGTCGCGCCGGCACCTGCCGCGGCCCCGCCCGCCGACCCGGGCACGCTGGGCCTGCTGGCGCTGACGGTCGTGGCCGAGGTGGCGGCGCCGTTCGCCGGGATCGCCGGTTGGTGGCCGCCCTGCCTGGCGGCGCTGATCGGCCTCAGCTTGCGGTCGCGGACGGCGCCGCTTCGGGTGCCGTGGCGGATCGGCACGATCATCGCGCTGGTCACCGGATCGCTGGCGGCGCTCACCCACGCGGCCGGCGTCTCCCGGCTGGACATCGCCGGCTCGACCGCGGCAATGGTCGCGGTGGCGCTGTTCGCCGGAGCGCTCGCCACCGTGGTCAACAACCTGCCGGCGGGCGCCGTGCTCTCGCGGCTGCTGCCAGGCCCGGCGGTGTTCGGGTCGCTGATCGGGCTCTCGGTCGGCGCGGTGGCCGGCCGCCGGGGATCGGTAGCGACCAGTCTCACCTTCCGGATGGCAGGCGGCGACGGCCGCCCGGCCGAACGCGGCTACGGCCGGTTGTGGGCACCCACGGCCTTCGCCGCCACGATCGCCGCCGCCGTGGCGGTGCAGGTGACGGCTCGCTAGCCGGAGCGCTTCAGCCGGCCGTGACGCTTGGCGTAGCGCTCGCCGCGGTTGAACACCCAGAGCCCCAGCGGCACCGCGACCGTGCCGATCAGGAGCAGCGGCCAGATGTCGCTCCACAGGCTGGCCACCGAGGCATCGTCGAGGATCGCCTTGCGGCAGCCCTCCAGGGTGTAGGTGGCGGGCGAGATGACCGAGACCCACTGCATCCACTGCGGGAGCACCGAGACCGGGTAGTAGACGCCCGAGACGACGAGCAGGAGCCCCTGCGCGATGAACCCCAGCTGCGTCCCCTTCTCCGGTGAGATCAGTGGCAGGACGGCGGTCATGGTGCCGATGCCGACGAATGAGAACGAGGACACGGCCAGCACCACCACGGCCGACCCGAAATCGGCATGCGGGAACGCGACGCCCAGCGACAGCGCCACCACACCGAACAGGAAGACCGTCCGGATGACGCCGTAGCCGACCGCGAACGCGCCCATCCCGAGCAGGTGCGCGGGTCGTGAGATCGGCGCCATGAAGGTGTACTCGATGGTGCCCTCCCAGCGCTCCCAGGCCACGGTCTCGGTCACGATCTCGAAGAGCAGGCCGAGGTAGGACCAGACCACCGCGCCGATCAGCAGGACGATGGTCAGCTCGTTGATGTGCGCCGTCACGCCCTGCTGCTCGACGCCCTTGGCGATGAAGACGATGGTCAGGGTGTTTGCCACCGTGTAGATGAACCAGGCCAGCTCCCACCAGGCGAAACGGCGGATCAGGTAGGTGTTACGCTCGACGATGCCGGCGAACCCGATCGCCTCCCGACGGAGGCCGGCGGCGGTGCCGCGAACGGTCACGACGCCACCACCTCGACCTCGTCCTCAAACGAGGTGCCGGTCGCGTTCAGGAACGCCTGCTCCAGGGTCGCCGCGCCGTAGCGGCGCTTGATCGCATCGGCGCTGGCCAGGCAGAGCAGCTCCCCCTGATGCAGGATTCCGACGCGGTCGGCGAGCGCCTCCGCCTCGGTCATGTCGTGTGTGCAGAGCAGGATGGTCGAGTCGTGATCGGCCCGGATCGTCCGCACGAATTCCTGCACCTCGAGCTTCGAGCGGGGATCGAGGCCGGTCGTCGGCTCGTCCAGGAGCAGCAGCACCGGGTCGGTGAGAAGCGCCCGGGCGAGCGCGATCTTCTGCTGCATGCCGCGCGAGAGGTCCTCCATCGGCTCGGTCGCCCGCTCGGGCGGAAAGCCGACCCGGCCCAGGATCTCGGGGATCCGCGCCCGCGACTCGCGCCGCCCCATGCCGTAGAAGCGGGCCGAGTAGGAGAGGTTCTCGTACGGCGACATGCGCTTGAAGAACGACGCCTCGACGGAGACCCGGTTGACCATCCGCTGCACCTGGCGGGGCTGGGCGAAGACGTCCACTCCGAATACGTGCGCCGAGCCGCCGTCGTGCAGGAGCAAGGTCGAGAGCAGGCGCACCAGCGTCGACTTCCCGGAGCCGTTCTGGCCCAGGATGGCGACACACTCGCCGCGCTCGATGGTGAAGCTGATCCCCTGCAGCGCGGCCACGCGGCGCCGCCGGTGCATGCGGCGGCCCCGCCCGTCACGGCGGATGAACTCCTTGCGCAGATCGCGGACTTCGACGGCAGAGATGGTGGACACGGACTCCCTCGTGGGACACGGAGAAAAATGGCTTCCAGCCGGGGCGCGCAAGGGCGCGCGGGGCGGAAGAACACATGGTGATGGCGGCGGCGAGGCTCGCGTCCCGGGTCCTCGGAACCGGGCGCAGCCGGTGATCCTATCAGCACCGGCGGCTGCAATCCAATACCATTCCGGACTCACAATCACGACTTGGAGGCAATCGTGATACTGAACAGTCACCGGGGGCGCACGGTGCCGGCGCTCCTTCTGATCCTTGTGTTGGCGCTCGCGGGCTGTGGCTCGTCGAGCTCCAGCTCGTCCAGCTCCGCCGGCTCGACCTCGAACTCGTCGGCGGCATCGGGCGCCGACCCGGCGATCGCCGCGATGGTGCCGAGCGCCATCGCCAGCAAGGGCTCGGTCACCGTCGCCACCGACGCCAGCTATGCGCCGAACGAGTTCTTCGACACCGACGGCACCACCATCATCGGCATGGACGTCGACCTCGGCCACGCCATCGGCAAGGTCATGGGCGTCCAGTGGAACTTCGAGAACGCCGGCTTCGACGGCATCATCCCGGGCCTTGCCTCCGGGAAGTACGACATCGGCATGTCCTCGTTCGGCGACACCAAGGATCGTGAGCAGACCGTCGACTTCGTCACCTACGCCAAGGCCGGCACCGCCTTCTACATCAAGGCCGGCGGCACCGCGATCCCGAACCTGGCTGCGCTCTGCGGCCACACCGCCGGCATGGAGAAGGGGACGACCCAGTTGGCCGACGCGACCGCCCAGAACACCAAGTGCAAGAACGCCGGTAAGCCCGGCGTCACGATTCAGGCCTTCCCCGACCAGAACGGCGTCAACACGGCGCTCGCCGCCGGCCGGGTGGACGTCGCAATGGCCGACACGCCGGTGTCGGACTACGCCGTCGCCCAGTCGAACGGCCAGTTCGCGCTGTCCGGCCAGTCCTACGGCGTCGTCCCCTACGGCATCGCCGTCCCCAAGGGCACGGGGATGACCAAGCCGATCCAGGCGGCGCTGAAGAAGCTGATCGCGAACGGCACGTACACCCAGATCCTGAAGAAGTGGGGGGTCGAGTCGATCGCCATCACCAACCCCGTGATCAACGGGGCGATCAGCTAGCGACGTGAGCGAGGTCGCCACGAGCGGCGGGCCCGACCAGACTGGGCCCGCCGCCGAGCACATCAAGGCCATCCCGGCCCGCCATCCGGGCCGCTGGGTGGCGGCCGCGCTGGTCACCCTCCTGGCCGTCGATGCCGCACACAGCATCGCCACCAACAACCGCTTCCAGTGGGATGTCGTCCGCCACTACCTGTTCGACCCCACGGTGCTCCACGGCGTCCGGGTGACGATCGAGCTGACCGTCATCTCAATGGTCATCGGCGTCATCCTGGGGGTCATCCTGGCCGTGATGCGGCTCTCGCCGAACCCGATCGTGGCCGGCGCCGCCTGGCTCTATATCTGGTTCTTCCGGGGGACGCCGCTGCTCGTCCAGATCCTCTTCTGGGGGTTCATCGGGGCGCTCTACCCGGAGATCTCGCTGGGCGGCTTCGGCCACGCCATCTTCAGCGAGAACGCGAACACCCTGATCTCGGTCTTCACGGCGGCGATCCTCGGCCTCAGCCTGAACGAGGGCGCCTACATGGCCGAGATCGTGCGCGCCGGCATCATGTCGGTGGACGAGGGGCAGACCGAGGCGGCCCAGTCGATCGGCATGACCCGCCTGATGACGATGCGCCGGATCGTGCTGCCGCAGGCCATGCGGGTGATCATCCCGCCCACCGGCAACGAGACGATCTCCATGCTCAAGAACACGTCGCTGGTCAGCGTGATCGGCTATGCCGAGCTGCTCTACTCGGTGCAGATCATCTACGCGCGCACGTTCCAGACCATTCCGCTCCTGATCGTGGCCAGCATCTGGTACCTGGCGATGACCTCGGTGCTCTACGTGATCCAGCACTTCATCGAGCGCCGGTACTCTCGTGGGTCGTCCCGTCATATGCCCGCCGCGAGGCTTGCCGTCGGCGGATCGGGGCTGCGATGAACGGTGGGACGATGGTCAAGGCCGAGCGGGTGCACAAGTCGTTCGGCCGCCTGGAGGCGCTGCGCGGCGTCGACCTGGAGGTCGGCACGGGCCAGGTCTTTTGCATCATCGGGCCCAGCGGCTCCGGGAAGTCCACCTTCCTGCGCTGCATCAACCACCTGGAGAACATCGACGGCGGCCGGCTCTGGGTGGACGGCGAGCTGGTCGGCTATCGCCAGAAGGGCGAAAAGCTGTACGAGCTCAGAGAGTCGGAGGTCGCCCGCAAGCGAGCGGAGATCGGGATGGTCTTCCAGCACTTCAACCTGTTCCCGCACATGACGGCCCTGCAGAACGTGATGGAGGGGCCGGTGCGCGTCAAGAAGGAGCCGAAGCGAGAGGTCCGCGAGCGGGCGGAGCAGCTGCTCGCCCGGGTCGGCCTGGGCGACCGCGGCGGCAGCTACCCGGTGCAGCTCTCGGGCGGCCAGCAGCAGCGGGTGGCGATCGCCCGGGCACTCGCGATGCGGCCCAAGCTGATGCTCTTCGACGAGCCCACGTCGGCACTCGACCCGGAGCTGGTGGGGGAGGTGCTGGACGTCATGCGCGACCTGGTCAAGGACGGCATGACGATGATCGTTGTCACCCACGAGATCGGCTTTGCCCGCGAGGTCGGCGACAGCCTGGTCTTCATGGACGACGGCGCGGTCGTCGAGTCGGGACGGCCGCGAGAGGTGATCGAGAACCCGCGCGAGCCGCGGACCCGCGAGTTTCTCGGCAAGGTGCTGTAAGGCGCTAGACGCCGGCGCGCAGGCGCAGCGCCCAGCCGCGCGGCGCCTCCAGCGGCGACCATGTCTCGATCGTCTGGCCGACCCTGTCGGTCAGCTCGACGAACTCGGGCATCGTCCCGGCGACGACGACCTGGCGACCGTCCTCGGCGACGATCACGAGGCGCGCGGCGCGCCCGCGGCGCAGAAGGTGGACGCTCTCGATCTCTTCCCAGCGCAGCTTGTCCGAGCGCGCCAGCCCGCGCCACTCGATCTGCAGGTCGGTCAGCCGCAGCCACTCGGCGCGTCGCGCGGCCGGCCAGAGCGCGCCAGACAGTCGGCGCAGCGCCGGGGAGCGCCGGGTGGCCGCGTGCGCGACCTCGCGAAATGGGCAGCGCGGATATGCGTAGATACCTTCCACGGATGAATTATCGGCTCCGCGAGCGGCCGCGCGCATCATCCGGTGGGGGGATCAGGAGATTGGGCCGCGAGCGCCCACCGGACCCCCCTCGAGGGCTGGAGCCCCCCGGGTGACGCCCGCGACACTTCCAGTATCTAGGTGGTTCGAGAATGTGCAACCACCCACCGGAAGAGCCTCTCAGCGCATCGGAGGGTCGGCCGGCGGCCGCCGCGAGCGGTACCGGCCGAGGTGGTCACGGGGCTGCGACTCCATCTGTGCCGGCGTGACGTCGGCAACCGGCGGCGGCTCCAGTCGCACCTCGTGCAGACAGTCGTCGCATAGACGGTCGCCGTGCCACCGCCACTGCACGTCCTGGTAATGGCAGCGGTCGCACCGACCGCCGCGCCAACGGATCGGCGCGCTTAGCATCTCCACAAGTGACCCCACGGCCATGGATTGTTCCCCGAACGGCCGACAGCAGCCTCACCCGGACGGGGGATCCGTCGGCTCTCGGGGTGTATCGAAGGTGATATCACCGCCCCCCGGGAGGTCGAGCGGCACCTCCCCACGGCGGCTTGAGATCTATGCCGTGGCCAACGGAAGCGGGGCATGTGGGCCGCCGTTGGGTTCGCGCGCGACGCCGGCGATCCGGTAGGCGTCCGCCTCGTCCAGGGTTTCATGCGTGAGCAGTGCCTGGGCGAGGGCGTCGAGTTGGTCGCGGTGCTTTGTCAGCGTCTCGACTGCAACCGTCTGGCAGTCGTCGAGGAGGCGGCGGACCTCCTTGTCGACCTGTTCGCGGGTGTGCTCGGAGACCTGGTCAACGCCGCCGGGGAAGAGGCGGGGCTCGTCGTTCGGCCCGCCCAGCACGGTGACCGGGCCGATCCCCTGCGACATGCCCCAACGTCCGATCATCAGGCGGGCGAGGCGGGTCGCCTGCTCGAGGTCGGATTCTGCGCCGGTGGTCTGGTCGTCGTAGATGATCTGCTCGGCAGCGCGGCCGCCCAGCGTGCCGATCAGCCGACCGCGAAGGAAGTCCGCGCTGTAGCCGTAGCGGTCGGCGTCGGGGCTTTGGAAGGTGACACCGAGTGCGCGGCCGCGGGGGATGATGGAGATCTTGCGGACCGGGTCGGAGCCGGCGATCAGCATGCCGAGTAGGCCATGGCCCGACTCGTGGTAGGCGGTGCGCTCGCGCTCCGCGTCGGATAGCACGATGTGGCGTTGGGTGCCGAGCACGATCTTCTCCAGCGCGTCGGTGAAGTCGGCCAGCGCAACCCGGGCGTGCTGTCGGCGGGCGGCCAGCAGCGCGGCCTCGTTGACGAGGTTGGCGAGGTCGGCGCCGACCATCCCCGACGTCGATGCGGCCAGCGAGGCGAGGTCGACGTGGTCGGCAAGCGGCACGGATCGCGTATGCACGGCGAGGATCTGCTGTCGGCCGAGCTGGTCGGGTGGGTTGACCACGACCCGCCGGTCGAACCGGCCGGCCCGCAGCAGCGCCGAGTCGAGCACCTCGGGGCGGTTGGTCGACGCGACGACGATCACGCCCTCCGACCCGGTGAAGCCGTCCATCTCGGTCAGGATCTGATTGAGCGTCTGCTCGCGTTCGTCGTTGCCGCCATACGACCCGGATCCGCGGACGCGTCCGATCGCGTCCAGCTCGTCGATGAAGATGATTGCGGGCGCCGCCGCCTTTGCCTGGTTGAACAGATCGCGGACGCGGCTGGCGCCGACGCCGACGATCGCCTCGATGAACTCCGACGCGGCGATCGAGAAGAACGGCACGTCCGCCTCACCGGCCACGGCTCGGGCCAGCAGCGTCTTCCCGGTGCCGGGCGCACCGGAAAGCAGCACCCCGCGAGGCACCCGCGCGCCCAACTGGGTGTACTTCTCGGGGCTGCGCAGGAAGTCGACGACCTCGGTCAGCTCGTCGGTGGCCTCGTCGATGCCGGCCACGTCCTTGAACGTGACCCGCTGCTCGTCGCGCTCGTATCGCCTCGCCTGCGACTTCGCAAACGCCCCCAGCGGGCCGCCGGCCAGGCCGCCACGGAGCCGCCGCGAGATGAACACGAACAGCCCTACCAGAAGCAGTGTCGGCCCAAAGCCGATCAGCACCTCTTCCCACAGCGGCGTGCTCGTATCGGGGTTCTTGGCGTTGATCACGACGCCGTTGCGGGCCAAGAGCGTGTCCAGCCTGCCGTTATCGACGAACGTCGGCAGCTCGGTCTTGAACCCGATCGACGGGCTGCCGCTCATCCCCGCCGGCGGCCGGGTGGCGTTCTTGAAGTCGCCCTGGATCGTGTTCCCCGTCGACGTGATGTCCGAGACGTTCCCCGCCGCCACCTGCTTTTCGAAGTAGGTATACGAGATCCCCAGCCTGCTGGGCGACGACGAGATCTGCGACGAGATGATCACGTTGACCACCAGGAGCACCGCCAGCATGATCCAGACACGTCGGCCGAACCACCCCATTGGCCCCGGCCGCGGCGCCGGGTGTTTCGGCTCGGGTCCGCCCTCGACCCGCCAGGGAGGCGGCGGAGCCGGCGGCGACTTGCCGCGCGGCGACGAAG
>DASUHT010000034.1:0-25479 GCA_036273335.1 Gaiellales bacterium
TGAGCGATGCCGACCGGGAGCTGCTCGCCCGCTACATGGATGCCTTCCAGCGCTACGACCTGGCCGCCCTGACCGCGCTGATCCAGGAGGACGCGCGGCAGTCGATGCCGCCTTACGACATGTGGCTGCGCGGCCGCGACGACGTCCTGGCCTGGTGGTTCGGGCCGGGCATCGGCTGCCAGGGTTCGCGGATGATCCCGGTCGCCGACGCCAACGGCTCGCCCGCCTTCGGCCAGTACAAGCCCAGCCCGGACGGGGGCTACGAACCCTGGGCGCTGCAGGTGGTGGAGCTCTCAGACGGCCGAATCACCGAGTTCACGTTTTTCCTCGACACCGAGCGCGTGTTCCCGATGTTCGGGCTCCCGGCCCGGCTCGAGGGGTAGCGCCTCGGCGAGCCCGGCACACTCGACCAGGCGCACGAGATCGGCCGACGCGTGGCGGAGCTGGATCTGGTGGCCGCACCTGCGGGCCGTCAGCTGCAGGCGGGCGAGCAGATCGATCGTGCACGCGGTCGCGGCCAGGCCGCTCACGTCGCAGACGATCGGGCATGGACGTGGCGCGGTCATCTCTCCTTCTGGACCGGCCGGATACCGCAAAATCATCGCCGCGGCGGGGCGATGAGTTTCGCGCGCCGGCCCGGTCTCTCACCCGACCCGACGAAACGAAACTCCCGATGACCGCCGACTCCCGCACCCGCTGGCTCGCCCTGATCGTCCTCTGCCTGGGGACGCTCATGATCGTCCTCGACTCGACGATCGTGAACGTCGCGCTACCGTCGATCCAGCACGACCTCGGCTTCTCGGCGGCGTCGCTGGCCTGGGTCGTGAACGCCTACCTGCTGACGTTCGGTGGCTGCCTTCTGCTGGGCGGACGCCTGGGCGACCTGTACGGCCGCCGGCGCCTGTTCGTGGCGGGGATCGCCCTCTTCACCGCGGCGTCGGCCTGCTGCGGCCTCGCCCAGTCTCAGGAGACGCTGATCGCCTCGCGCGCCGTCCAGGGTGTCGGCGGGGCCGTCGCATCGGCGGTCTCGCTGTCGCTGATGATGCAGCTCTTCACCGATCCTGCGGAGCGGGCGCGGGCGATGGGCGTGTTCGGGTTCGTCGCCTCCGGGGGCGGGTCGATCGGCGTCCTGCTCGGCGGCATCCTGACCGACCGGCTCGACTGGCACTGGATCTTCCTGGTCAACGTGCCGATCGGCGTCGCGGTGATCGCCCTCTCGCAGCGGCTGCTGCCGGCCGGCGGAGCGCGGCCCGGCAGCCGCCTCGACATCGCCGGCGCGGTGACCGTCACCGCCTCGTTGATGCTGGCGGTGTACGGGATCGTGAACGGCCAGCAGGACGGCTGGACTTCGGCCCTGACGCTGGGCCGGCTGGCCGGAGCGCTGGCGCTGTTCGCGGTCTTCCTGATGGTCGAATCGCGCGTCGCCGCTCCGCTTGTCCGGCTGTCGCTCTTCCGGCGCCGCAACCTGGCGACGGCAAACGCGGTGGCGGTGCTCTGGGCCGCGGCCATGTTCGCCTGGTTCTTCCTCTCGGCGCTCTACCTGCAGTCGGTTCTCGGCTACACGCCGCTCGAGGTCGGCCTCGCGTTTCTGCCTGCCAACGTGGTCATGGGCACGCTCTCGATCGCCGTCTCGGCTCGCCTGGTCATGCGCTTCGGCATCCGCCGGCCGTTGGTGGTCGGCCTCACTCTGGGCGCGGCCGGCCTGGCGCTCTTCGCTCGCGCGCCGGAGGGAGGAAGCTTGCTGGTCGACATCCTGCCCAGCATGGTGCTGCTCGGGATCGGCGCCGGCATCGCCTTCAACCCGATGCTGCTGGCGGCGATGAGCGATGTCTCCGAGGAGGAGGCGGGCCTCGCCTCGGGTGTGGTCAACACCGCGTTCATGATGGGCGGCGCCGTCGGGCTGGCCGTGCTCGCCAGCGTCGCCTCGGCGCGGACGGCCAACCTGCGCTCGGCGGGCGAGAGCGCGGTCACCGCACTGCTCGGCGGCTACCACCTGGCGTTCTTCGCCGGGGCGTTGTTCGCCGCGGCCGGGGCGGCCCTCGGCGGCCGGCTCCTGCGCACCCGTCCGCTCGAGATGTCGCCGCGCGAGCCCGAGCCGGAGGCCGAGCGGCTGCCGGCCGCGGTCTAGTCGACCGCGGCCCGCAGTTACCGCGTGTAGCTGCGGATGACCAGCGTCGCCGACCTGGCGGCGAACGGGAACGGGGCGGTGTCGAAGAGCACCCGCAGCGGCGATCCCGCCGGAGCGAGCGTGCCGTGGTAGCGGAGCGCGCGGAAGTGGTAGAGGTGCCGCTCGTACGTGCAGCCGCGAAGCGCTGATCTGACCGGAGCGGTGGTCGACACGAAGCGGGCGGCGCCGGCGAACATCGGGTTCTGCCCGGTGCGCAGCTTCGCCCGTGCACCCGCTGCCGAGTGGGCGGGTGCAGGCATGCCCGACGCCGGTTCGAGTCCGATCGCCAGGTGGGCGGTCGACGTCGTTACCGACGTCTCGCCGGTCGCGGCCAGGAGGTAGGCGTTCCGGCCACGGAAGCCGACCTCGGCGTCGAGACTGGTCGCCCCGAACGGCGATCCGGACTGGATCGTCTCCCGCCCCGCGCAGGGCGCGTAGAACCGGATCTGGCTGCCGCTGGTGATGATCGTCCCTCCGCCTGTCAGACAGCCGGGGTCAGCCAGGGCGAAGGCCGTCTGCGGCCTGGTGGTGATGGTGCCGAAGAAGGGCGACGTGCCCGTGCCGATGCGAAACCGCTTCGAACTCAGCGTCCCGACCGCTTCCGCGAACGTACCGTGGCCCCCGGTGTAGAGACGGCAGCTGTCCGACTCGACACTGGTGGGGCTGAACGTCGAGTCGACGCTGGTCGCCGGGAAGCTCCGATGGGAGTTCAACTGGAGGCGGGAGAGCCCCTTCGCGGCGGTCATCGTCATCTCCGTCGACGAGTAGCCGTACACATGCTCCTGCTCGCCGGTCACGCGTCCGTTCGCCCGCGAGAACCGCCACAGGGCGACGTCCATCTCCGGCGGCGACCCGAACGAGTCGGTGACGGTGAACGCGCTCAGCTCCATCTGATAGGAGAGTCCGGCCACCGAGAGCGGGACCGGATCGGTGTCGAGGAGGAGCGCCGTATTCGGTGCGACCGGGGTGCTGGCGTGCTCCAGCATGGTCGTCCGCAGCGACGCCGGCAGCGTCCCTGCAAACAGCCGGCGGGCGACGCGCATCGCCTGCATGTGCGGTGCGGTGGCCGCATTGGCGGCGGTGGTTCCGGCGCCCATGCACACCGTGGCGACCAGCGCCGGCGCCAGGCAGAGGGTGCGTGCAAGTTTGGGCATCGTCACTCCAGACAGGTCGACCGCATGACTGATGTGAGTGTACGAGGAGAATTGCAAGTCTCCTAGATATGGCTGACGCGCACCGGCCGGGTGGGTCGGGCCACCGTTCACAACCCTTTCACCGTCGGCTAACGGCCGGGACACCCCGCTGCGGCCGCGGCGCGGGAGTATCCGGCGCAGAGTGCCGGGGGTTCCGGACTCACCGGCGGCACTCGCCCGGTGACCGGTTGGGCAGTCGAGATTCTCCGGCGCTGAGGCGCCGGTTGGGGGCGCCTTCGGCGGCTGGGCCGAAGGCGCCCCGGGGCCGTTCCGGCGTTACCCGGCCGCTCGGATGATCCCCAGCAGGCCGTGGCTCTCGCCGTCCGGACCGGCGCTGAAGACCAGCGACCGGCGGCTGGCGAAGACCCCGTTGCCGAAGCGAAGCGCCCACAGCCCGTCGATCGCCAGCGGCCGTCCGCTGGGCCGCCGGAGCATCCCCAGCCAGTGACCGCTACCCGGGTCGAAGGCGTTGATGTGGCCGTTGCCGAAGTTCCCGACCAGCAGCGCCCCGCTGAACCTCCCGAACTGGGCAGGCGCCATCGCGAGCCCCCACGGCGCATTCAGCGGGCCGCCCTTGGCCAGCCGCTGCAGCAGGTGCCCGCGGCGGTCGAAGACGTCGACGCGACCCAGATGCGGGCCGTCCACCTCGTCAGGCGGGGGACCCTGCTTGGCGAATGTGACGTACAGCCGGCCGCCCAGGTTCTGGACGTTGAACGGCGCATAGTCGCCCGGCATCTGCGAATCGTGGAACCGGCCCGCCAGGTGCACCCGGCGGAAACGGCCGTTGAAGACCACGATCTGGCCGTGATGGAAGTCCGCGGCATAGAGCAGCGGCCCGCGTCCACGCACGGATCCCATCGTCAGGCCCTTGAAGATGGCACCGGGCACGGACGCCACCACCGGTGCGGTGGTCGTCAGCGGGTTCGATACCGGCCAGGCCGAGACGGTGCCCGACTCGGCGTCGAAGATGAACGTCGCCGGCAGGCGCATGCCGCCGACGTTGACCCGGAACGATCCGGTCGGGTTGAACACCTGGCCGGTCGGATCCTGGCCGCTGACGGCGACCGTCAGCGGAACCTTGGCCGGAGGCATCCCGCCGACCGCGCCGGAGTAGAGTGTCGCGGTGCTGGTGCCGTTGTTGGCGGCCCAGATCGGGGTCGTCGGCCCGGCGGCCAGACCCCACGCATTGACCAGGTCGGGGTCGGTCAACTGCGCGTGACCGGGCTGGTCGGAGACGACGTTGGTCTGGCGGTAGCCACCGGGTGCGGCCCCGGCCGGCCCGGCCAGGATTGCCGTTGCTGCGGCGAGTGCGACCAGTGCCGCGCCGGCACTTGCCCACCGTTTCGGGCGATGCTTCATGGAGACCCTCCTTCTCCTCGCTTCGCGAGTGCGCCCGCGTTTGTCCTCGGGTGCACGTGGGACCCTCTGGCCTACGAACCGGCCGCCGATGCGGTTTGTGGCCGCTGTCACATCTGCGGGCTCTGCCGTGGACGTGACATCCATAACGATCCGTGGGAAGATGGGACCCTGTTCCACCGTCTTCTAGACAACCTGCCCATCCACGAGGAGGAAACCCATGGGTACGGAAGAGCGTGACCGCTTCAAGCGGGACGACCAGCCTGATGTCGAGGCGCATTCGCATACGAAGCGCGCGAACGAGGAGCCGCGGACGGAGCCGGAGGACAAGTCCGACGACGACGGCCCCGACGTCGAGGCGCATTCTCACATCAAGCGGTAGGGAGAGTTAGGCCGGCGCGGCAACGCCGCGCCGGCCTAAACCTCAACGGCGTTCCAGCACTCGCGTCATCGCCGCCAGCAGTTCCATTCCGGCCGCCTGCTCGTCGGCGTCTCCCCGCTCGAGGGCCGCGACCAGCCGGGTGATACCCGCTGCGCTACCTTCGCCCGACTCGAGCAGCCGTCGCGCCGCCCGTGATCGCCCGAGCAGGTCAAGCGCGATTGCGGCCTGGGTGGCGAACATGCCCAGCAGGTCGGCCTGGTCGGCGGTGAAGCGCTCGCCGGACGGCCGGTCGAGCACCTCCAGCACGCCCAGCGACCGCTCGCCCGAGAGCAGTGGGACTGCCATGATCCCCTTCGGGATGTAGCCGGTCGATTCGGCGGCCTCGCTCGCGAACCGAGGGTCGCGACCGACGTCGTCGAGCACCAGCGGCTGCTGCGTTACCAGCACCCAGCCGGCAACGCCGGTGCTGGACGGGAAGCGGCGGCCGACCAGCGACTCCTCGCCCTCGCCGCTGACCGCTTCGAAGACAAGCTCGTCGGACTCGGCGTCGAGCAGGAAGACCGACGCCGCTCGGGCGCCAAAGATCGCCCGGGCGACGTCGACGATCGAACGCAGGAGCGCTCGGTGCAGCTCGTCGTCCGGCAGCAGGCCGGCCGCCGCCGACGCCCGGGCCTCGTTCATGGTTCCACCTCCACATTGTCGGCAGTCAGCCCCAGCACGGTCTTCACTTCGGCCGGTGTCAGGTCAGGGTGCTTCGACCGTATCAGGGCGCAGATCGCTGCGATGTGCGGGGTGGCGAAGCTGTTGCCGCTGGCGCGCAGGGTCGCTCCGTCCATCCAGGCGACCTCCACCTCGACTCCCCGCGCGTAAAACTCGACCGGCGGCGCCGGGTTTCGGAGGTAGACCAGTGGGTCTGCGAGGTCGTGGCTGGCGACCGAGACGACCGAGGCGAACCGCCAGGGGTAGCTGCGCACCGGCATGTTGTGCGCCGAGGCGACGATCAGGCTGCGCTTGAAGTAGGCGGCGTCGGTGAGCGCATGCAGGTCGCTGACGAACCGCTCCTTGGTTGTGGAGAGGCTCATGTTGATGACGTCGAAGCCCTGCTCGACCGCCCAGCGCAGGCCCTCGATGAGCGCCGGCCCGCTGCCCACGAATCCCTCGCCGAGCACCCGCACACTGACCAGCCGGCAATCCGGAGCCAGCGACCGAATGATCCCGGCGCAGGCGGTGCCGTGGCCGCAGACGTCGCCGAGCTCGTCGTCTTCGATCACCGTCTCGGCGCCGTCGGTCGACACCGCCACCGCCTGGTCCAGGGGCCCGACCAGGGGATGGGTCGCATCCACACCGCTGTCCACGAGGCAGACCGTGGCCCCCGCGCCGGTCGAACCGCCGAACGCCCACTCACGATCGACCCGGTCCGGCCACAGCCGGGCGCCGGGCAGGCGGCGGGCGTCGGCGCCGGCAATCGCGTGCGCCGGCAGTTGCTCGTCGTCGTTCGAATGCGCGCGCACGGACATGGCGGCGATGCTACACACGCTAGGCAGGGATGACGCCGGGTCGGAGCGTCGCCAGCCGGGCCGAGATGACGACGTCCGCCTCGTCGGCGCTCCGCGGGTGACCGGTGACTGCTGCCAGGAACTCGTCTCGCCCCAGGGTGAGCAGCTCGCACTCGGACGCGCCGGTCACGGTGGCGGTCCGCGGCAGGTCGCGGAGGATCGCGATCTCGCCGAACAGGTCGCCGGCCCCGAGCGGCGGCGCCGGGTGCCCGTCGACGTCCACGCGGACGCTGCCGGTGGCGATCAGATAGACGCGATCGCCGGGCTCGCCCTGGCGTACGACCACCGTCCCGGGCCCAACCTGGAGCGGTTCCAGGCGCCGCGCGAGCTGCTCCAGCGTCGCGTCGGGGAGCGGCGCGAAGATGCGCTGTGAGCGCAGCAGCGACACCCTCCGCAGGGTCTCCGGCTCAACGCGGTCGAGCGAGAGCATCCGGCGCGCGGTCACGATGACGACCACCGGCAGCAGAAGCCCGGTCAGGACAAGGGCGGCCCGCGTGCCGACGGCGTGGATGGCGAGCGGTGCGGCCACGGCGCCGAGGCCGAGCGCCGACAGAACCACGCTCTCGAGCGCCCCGAACACGCGCCCGAGCACGGCGTCCGGGGCCGAGCGCTGGAGGAGGGTGACGACTGCCACGTCGACCACGGTATTCCCGGCCCCGACCCCGGCCAGCACCAGCACGGCCACGGCGGCGCTCGTGGTCACGCCGAGCAGCGACACGCCGACCCCCCAGACAAGGACACCGACGGCGAATGCCGCGGCGATCCGGCGCGTTCCGGCGAGGCCGGCGGCGGCGACCCCGCCGACCACCGCCCCCACTCCGAACGCTGCGTCCAGATATCCGACTCCGGCGTTTCCCATCCCCAGGACGTCGATCGCAAGGACGGCGGTAAAGACGCTGAGCGCGCCGGCGACCACCGCCTGGGCCCCGTAGGTCAGGGTCACTGCGAGCAGCGCCGGCGTGCCGGCGATCGCCCGGATGCCGGCGGCCAGGCCGGGCTCCGGGGGCTCGACTGGGGTCTCGTCGTCGGCTCGGCCCGGCTCGTGGATCGTCAGGACGAGCGCGGTCGACCACACGAATGCAGCCGCGCAGAGGACGAAGACGCTGAGCGCGCCAGACAGCGCCAGGAAGAGTCCGCCGATCCCCGGGCCCGCGAACAGTGCTGTCCCCTCGACGGTCGCCGCGACCGCGTTGGACGCCGTCAGCTCGGCCGGTGTGGCGGCCAGGGACGGCGTCAGCGCCGCCTGGGCGGGCCGGAACGCCGGCGAGACGATCGAGACCAGGATCGCCACGCCATAGATGGCGAGGGCAGGCGATCCGGCCTCCACCAGGACGGCCATGGCCACGCACAGCCCGGCCCGTACGAGGTCGCTGCCCGCCATCACCAGCCGCCGCGGATAGCGGTCGGCGAGCGTCGAGATCGGCGGCGAAGCAACGGCCGATGCCGCCATCCGGACGAGCGTCAGCACCCCGACGGCGGCCGCTCCGCCGGAGCGGAAGGCGATGACGGTAAGCACGACCGTGTAGGCGCACGTCCCCAGCATCGATCCCACCCAGGCCAGCTGCAGCCGGCGCAGATCCCGGTTCCGCAGGACGACGCCGATCGCGCGCAGGGACTCGGACACGCGCCCATCATCCCAACTCCCCGCGGCGTCCGCGCGGCGGTGCGGTTCCAGTTGCTCCGTGTATCCTCGGCGCGTGAGGGGAACCGTTCGCGAGGCCACGGTCGCCGATGCGGCGGCTGTGGCCCGCGTCCATCTCGCGTCCTGGCGGTCCGCCTACCGCGGCCTTGTGCCGGACGCATTCCTCGACTCCCTGTACCTGGGCGAGCGAACGGCACGCTGGCGGGAGCAGCTGACGCACCGCCCGCTCGGGCAGGTGACGCACGTGGCCGAGGTCGGAGGCGAGATCGTCGGCTTCGCCGCCGGCGGCGCCTGCCGCGACGAGGACGCGGGGGCGGGCGTCGGTGAGCTGTACGCCATCTACGTCGCTCCCGGGAGCTGGCGACAGGGGGTCGGCGGCCTGCTTCAGGCGGCGAGCCTGGATTCGCTTCGTGAGCGCGAGTTCGTCGAGGTCAGGCTGTGGGTGCTCGAGGGAAACGCGGCCGCCCGTGCCTTCTACGAGCACTCGGGCTGGGCGGCGGACGGCGCGACCGACGAGCACCCGTTCGGTGCGCAGGGCCTTCCGATTGTCCGCTATCGGCGGCCGCTCACCTGACGGGCGCTCGCTACGCGATCATCTGCCGGTCGGGCAGGGCTGGAAGACCCGCCCGTCCAGGTCCGCGTCCATGCGCATCGCCGAGAAGCCGTTCGGGCCGCCGCCGACCGCCCGGCAGTAGGCCGAGTAGCGGTGGCGGCCTGTGCACGCGGCGCCCGGGGCGCAGACGACGCCGTCGTCGGCGTACTCGACCTCGCCGACCCACTTGCCGGTCGGCTGGCGACGGGTGTGGTCGGCCGTGAAATCGTCCCATCCGCATGGCCGCGGCCCGTCCAGCCCGGTACAGGTGAACCCGTACTGCGTGCTCCCGGCCATCCCAGCCGAGAAGCAGGGCGGAAACGCGTAGCACTCCTCGACGACCGCGCCGTCGGTGTAGCGGCGGCCCCACCAGCTGAGCAGCGGCGAGTTCTTCCAGAGCACCGTCATGCCCGCCTCGTGGACGCGGTTGTCGGTGTAGGCGAGGAAGTTCTGCCAGTCCCCGGCCGTCAAATGGAAGCCGGTGGTGCCGGGCGGGTCGAAGCTGTCGATGTCGTCGAGTTCCACCGAGTCGAAGCCCTTGGCAGCACACATCGCGATCCGGTGGTCGATCATCGGCTTCAGAGCGTTCAACTGCCGAACGTCCAGCCAGCGCTCCTGCGGGAAGCCGAAGTAGACCTTGCCCAGCGTGTCGACCGGGAAGGCGCCGCCGCGGAAGACCGGGCTGGCGTCGGGCCGGTAGTCCTCCCAGGCCAGGTCGAGGTAGCAGACGGCCTTCGGATGCGCGAGGGTGTTCGCCTGCCAGCCGGTGTGCAGCGCGGTCACCTCGCCGGCGGTGGTCAGGAAGCCGTCGATGTCGTAGATGTCGACGGCCCGGGCGCCGACCCGCTGGAGTGGCGTGACGCGCCCGATCTGCCAGTCCCAGCGCATCGGCCGGCCGGTGCGATCGAGGTGGGGCGGATACCAGCAGCGGCGGCCGTGCCGCGGCCTGCAGGCGACCGGCCGCGGCAGCGGAACGACCCGCCAGTGGAAGGACTGAACGCTCGCGCCGGCGCTGTTGACGGTGCGCACGTCGATCATGTGCCGGCCCAGCGGCAGGGTGCCGGTCGAGAACCAGCCGGCCGCCGGGAGCGCCGTCCAGGGGCGGCCGTCGACCCGGTAGGTCAGGGTCGGCGTGCCGTCGGCGCGGTCGTAGTGCGCCGGCGAGACCGCGAAGTTCTCGTGGTCGGAGCCGGTGCGAGCCTCCGGCAGCCCGTTTACGAACGAACTTCGGGGCGCGCGGCCGGGCCCGTATCGGGCGACCGGCGCAGCGGCGGTCGCCGTCGCAGAGGCACGGACGACATGGAACGTGAACGTCGTCGGATCCGTCTCCACGACCTCGCTGGCGGTGACGGTGACCTGCAGATAGCGGCCGGTGTCGGCATGCCCGGCCACGTAGCGGCGGGCGGCGAACGGCGTGGCGCTCGAATCGACCGCCGTGCGGCAGCCGATCCCGGGGGCCTGGCAGGCGCTCCAGGCGTAGCCGACCTGGAAGCTGAGCAGGCGGTCGCCGGCAGGCAGCGCCGGGACGTGCCAGGTGAGCCCGGAGGCGGTGACGGTGGAGCCGTCGCGCGGCTGGCCGGCGATGTGCAGGACGCCGGACGCGACCGGCGGTGGAAGCGGCTTTGGGGCGGCGGATGAAGAGGAGGTGCCTGGCACCAGGTATGCCAGTGCAAAGACGATCGCGAGTGTTCCGTAACGCCGCATGCGCACCTCCGTCTACAACAGGTTGAACAGCTCCTCCAGCCGGCGCCGGGCCTCGCCGCGCAGGAACGCGTCCCGCTCGGCGGCCGGCAGCCCGACCGCGTCCTTCCAGATCGACCGGCCGGCGATGAAGCCCGACGCGCCACCCGCTCGGGCGGCCCGCAGCTGGCCGGTGAACGTCTCGTGGTCGACGCCCGCCGAGAGGAGCGCCCAGGGAACCCCGACGGCGTCCGTGACCGCCCGGCAGGCCGCCTCGCTGCCCGGATACTCGAGCTTCAGGTAGCGGGCGCCGCACTCCTCGAGCAGGATGGCGCACTCTCGGATCAGCTCCGGACGGCGCCGCCGGTACTCCTCCTCCGGCTCGTCCACCAGTTGGAACACAAGCCCCTCGACGACCGCCAGCAGGTCGTGCGCCGCGCAGTCGTCAACCACCTCGCGAACGATCCGGGCGTTGCGGCCGTCGCCGTCCTCGCGATCGGCGCGCAATCGAACGAGGAGTTTGGCCGCCGTCCCGCCCATCCGGCGCACACCGGCGGCCCCGAAGTCGGGCAGCAGGCGAGTTGGATGCAGATCGCCGTGCGGCTCGTCGCCGCTCACCTCGACCGACACCAGGATGCCGGTCTGGCGGGGGACGAGGCCACGGTCGACGACGTCAGGCAGTGCGATCTCGGGATCGAGTAGGACGGCGCTCGCCGACGGCGCCAGCGCCTCCACCAACGCGCGCTTGAACTCACCCAGCTCGGCCGGCCCGGCACCGCCGCCGCGCTTGAACATCGCCCGCAGGCTGACACGCTGGTCGGCGGCCAGCACGGCCAGCGCCCCGTTCGCGGTCGAGAGCTGCTGGACGGCTCGGGTCTCGGACGTCGTGAACATTCTTGATCGGTTCCACCGCATGTGGAACACTCTCAATCATGCCACGTATCGCATTCATCGGCGCGGGAAGCGTCGAGTTCACCAAGAACCTGCTCGGCGACATCCTCTCCTTCCCCGAGCTCGCCGAATGCGAGATCGCCCTGCACGACATCGACGATGAGCGGCTCGCGGTCGCCGAGCAGATGGCCCGCTACACGGCCCGGGCGCTCGGCGCCGACCCCACCATCGAGGTCTGCCCCGATCGCCGACGGGCGCTCGCCGGCGCCGACCACGCGATCAACATGATCCAGGTTGGCGGCCACCCGGCGACACTGCTCGACTTCCGCATCCCGGCTGCCCACGGCCTGCGCCAGACGATCGGCGACACCCTCGGGATCGGCGGTATCTTCCGGGCGCTGCGGACGATCCCGGTGATGCTCGAGATCGGCGCCGACATGGCCGAGCTGTGCCCCGATGCGTGGCTCCTGAACTACACCAACCCGATGGCCATGCTCTGCTGGGCGACCTACGCCGGCAGCCCGCAGCGGCGAATCGTCGGGCTCTGCCACTCGGTCCAGAACACGACCGCCGAGCTGGCCGCCCTGGCCGGGGTGCCGTTCGCGGAGGTCTCGTTCCTCGGCGCCGGCGTGAACCACCAGGCGTTCATCCTCCGTTTCGAGCGCGCCGGCGAGGACCTGTACCCGCTGCTCGACCGGGCGATCGAGCGCGACCCGGAGCTCCGCCGCCGGGTGCGGGTGGAGATCTACCGGCGCTTCGGCTACTTCCCGACCGAGTCCAGCGAGCACTCGGCCGAATACCTGCCCTGGTTCATGCGAAGCGACGAGGCGATCGAGCGTTTCCGCGTGCCGGTCGACGAGTACATCGCGCGCAGCGAGGAGAACCTGGAGCTGTACGAGGACATGCGGCGCAGCCTGGAGGCCGGCGAGGAGATCGAGATCGAGCGCAGCCAGGAGTATGCGTCGCTGATCATTCATTCGGTGCTGACGGGCCGGGAGCGGGTCATCTACGGCAATGTGCGAAACGACGCGCTGATCCCCAACCTGCCCCGGGGCGCCTGCGTCGAGGTGCCCTGCCTGGTCGACCGAAACGGCGTCCAGCCGACCGTCGTCGGCGACCTGCCACCGCAGCTAGCGGCACTCAACCGGACGTTCCTGAATGTCTGCGAGCTGACCGTGCGGGGCGCCCTCGAGGGCCGACGCGACCATGTCCACCAGGCTGCCCTGCTCGACCCGGCGGCCGCCGCCGCGCTCTCGCCGGACGTCATCCACACGATCGTCGAGCAGCTGATCGACGCCCACGGCGATGCCCTGCCGGAGGGGATCAGACGGTCGTGACCTGGATGCCCTCGGCCGTCAACTCGCGGACGGCGGCGGGTGCCGCCTCCTCGTCCGTGATCACCTCGGTGATCCGCCCCAGCTCGCAGATCTGGGCGAACGCGACGACGCCCAGCTTGGAGCTGTCGGCAACCACGATGACCACCGAGGCGCGGTCGATCAACGCCCGGTTGGTGTGCGCCTCGACCTCGTGGTGGGTGGTCAGCCCGGCCCGGGCCGAGATCCCGTCCACGCCGACCAGAACGACGTCCAGGTTGAGCCCGGCCAGCGACGACTCGGCCAGCGGACCGACCAACTCGTACGATTCGGCGCGGGCGACGCCGCCGGTCACGACCAGCTTCAGGTTCGGCCGCACCGCCAGCTCGGAGGCGATGCTGATGGAGTTGGTGACCACCGTCAGCCGCGGGGTGGCCACGAGCGCCCGCGCCACCTCGGTGGTGGTCGTACCGCCGGTCAGGCCGACCGCGGTCCCCTCGGTGATCCGCGCCGCCGCCTCGCGGGCGATCCGCAGCTTCTGCTCGCCGTGGCGGGCGCTTCGGTAGCGCAGCGGCAGCTCGTAGAGCACGCCGTGGGCGACGGCGCCGCCGTGCGTCCGGGTGAGCAGATGCTGATCCTCGAGCAGGCGCAGGTCGCGGCGCACGGTCGCCGGCGACACGCCGAGCTCGCCGGCGAGGTCGCCGACGCCGACGCTGCCGTTTCCGGACAGCCGCTCCAGGACGCTGCTCAGCCGGTCCGCTTGACGCATATGCGCAAGCTTACCGGCGCACGGGGCCGACAGCGTTGTCTTCTGATCGTTTTTGCAATATCATCGCCCGAGATGAGCGCAATCGAGCGCGAAATCCTCACCCAGCCCGCAAACTGGCGGCGCGCGGCGGCGCTGGCGCCCGAGCACTCGTCGATCCTCCCCAAGCCCGGCGAGCGAGTCGTTGCGGTGGGCTGCGGGACGTCGCTGCACATGGCCCGGGCCTACGCCGCCGCCCGGGAGGCGTCCGGCGCCGGCGAGACCGACGTCTTTCCGGCGTCCGAGATGCCCGACCGTCGCGGCTACGACCGGCTGCTAGCGATCTCCCGCTCGGGCACGACCAGCGAGGTGGCGCGGCTGCTGAAGGCCCACGATGGGGCTGCGAGCGTGGTCGTGACCGCGGTCGCCGGCAGCCCCTGCGCCGAGCTGGCGTCGGCGGCGGTGGTGCTCGAATTCGCCGACGAGGAGTCGGTCGTGCAGACGCGGTTTGCCACCACGGCGCTGGCGCTCCTCCTGGCCGCCCTTGGCCGCGACGTGGAGGGCGATGCCGCGGCGGCCGAGGCGGCGCTCGAGGCCCCGCTGCCCGAGCTCGGCGCCTACGAGCGGTTCGTGTTCCTGGGCGCCGGCTGGACGGTCGGCCTGGCCGACGAGGCGGCGCTCAAGGTGCGCGAGGCGGCCGGCGCCTGGGCCGAGTCGTACCCGGCGATGGAGTACCGCCACGGCCCGATCAGCGCCAACGCCGAGGAGACGCTTGTGTGGCCGCTCGGCGGCGTCGACCGAAGCGTCCTCGACGACGCGGTGCGGGCCGGGTCGTCGGTCGCCGAGAATGGCACCAGCCCCCTTGCCTCGCTGGTGCTCGCCCAGCGCGCGGCCGTCGCCATGGCCCTGTCCAGAAACCTCGACCCTGACCACCCCCATAGCCTGACCCGATCGGTGGTGTTGCCATGAGATCCCCCCGGAACCTGTGCGCGTTGGCCGTGCTGGCGGCAATGCTCGTCGCGGCCGCCGGCTGCGGCGGCTCGTCCTCCTCATCCACGTCCTCCGGCGGCGTCACGAGCATCGTGCTCTGGCACGGCTACGTGGACACCGAGGGCAAGGCGATCAACACCATGGTCAGCGAGTTCAACAAGACACACCCAACGATCCACGTGACCGCGCAGTTCTACGGCAACTCGGACTACGCGCTGCAGAAGGTGCTGACCGCGATCGCCGGGGGCAAGCCGCCGGACATCTCCTACCTCTACGGATCCTGGGCGGCGAACATCGCCCAGAGCTCCAAGACGGTCGACCTGAACCGTTACATCCAGAACGACCCGTCGTTCGACTGGAACGCCTTCTGGCCCTCGGAACGCGGCGCGGCAACCGTCGACGGCAAGATCGTCGGCGTTCCGGCGCTCGTCGACAACCTGGCGCTGGTCTACAACAAGGCGGTCCTCAAGAAGGCCGGCATCCCGTTCCCGACGGCGAACTGGACCTGGCAGGACCTGCGCGCCGCCGCTGCCAAGCTGACCGACCCGGCCGCCAAGCAGTTCGGCTGGGCGTACGTGAACGACGGCAGCGAGGACACCGTGTGGCGGTTCGAGGCGCTGCTCTGGCAGGCCGGCGGCGAGATCCTCTCGCCCGACGGCAAGCAGGCCGCGTTCGACTCGCCGGCCGGGGTGCAGGCGCTGACCCTGCTCCAGCAGATGGCGGTGCAGGACCACACGGTCTACCTGGACAGCGGCAACGACCTCTACGCCAACCTGTTCAACTCCGGCCACATCGGCATGCTCTACACCGGCCCCTGGGACCTGGCCGGTTTCCCCAACGTCAACTTCGGCGTTCAGATCCTTCCCGGCGACCTGAACCACCAGACGATCTCTGGGCCCGACAACTGGGTGCTCTTCAACAACGGCTCGGCGCGGACGCAGGCGGCGTGGAAGTTCATCAGCTGGTTCACCAGCTCCAAGCAGAGCCTCGAGTGGTCGCAACGCACCGGTGATCTTCCGATCCGAAGCTCCGACCTGAAGCTGCCCGGCTATGCCAGGTACATCTCCACCTATCCCGGCGTCGCCACGTTCGTGAAGAACCTGCAGAACGCCCAGCAGGTGCGGCCGGTGACGCCGCTCTACCCGAAGATCTCGGCGGCGATCGGGCAGGCGGTCCAGTCCGTGCTGCTGGGGAAGGCGCAGCCCAAGCAGGCGCTCGACCAGGCGGCGTCGCAGGTGAACGCGATTCTGGCCGCTCCCTGAGGGCGTCGCGATGCGGCTCCTGCGCTCGGATCACGTCACCGGCTGGCTGCTGGTCGCGCCTGCGACGCTCGTCCTGGTTGCCTTTGGCCTGATTCCGATCGCCTGGTCGGCGGTGCTCTCCTTCCAGCACAACGACCTCCTGTCGGCCCCGCACTGGGTGGGCACCGCCAACTACCAGGCCCTCCGTCACGACCCGGTGTTCCGAAAGTCGGTGCACAACACCGTCGTCTACACGGTGCTCTTCGTGCCCATCTCGATCGCGGCGGCGCTGGCCGTGGCAGTCGCCCTGAACACCCGGATCCGCGGAATCTCGATCTACCGCACCGCCGTCTTCATCCCGGTCGCGGTGTCGACCGTCGCCACCGCGATCATCTTCAACTGGGTGTTCGATCCCACCTACGGCATCGCCAACTGGCTGCTGAACGAGCTCGGGATCTCCTCGCAGGGCTTCTTCCAGGATCCCGACCAGGCGCTCTACGCGATCGTCGCGATGACCGTCTGGGGCTGGATCGGGTTCGACGTGATCATCTACCTGGCCGCCCTCCAGGGGATCCCCCAGGAGCTCCTGGAGGCGGCGGCGATCGACGGCGCCGGCCGCTGGGCGACCTTCCGCTCGGTCACCCTGCCGCTGCTCAGCCCGGCCACGCTGTTTCTCGTCGTCTGGTCGACAATCAACGCGTTGCAGCTCTTCGACGAGATCTACAACACCACCCGCGGCGGTCCCCTGCAATCGACGACGGTGGTCGTCTACTACCTCTGGCAGCAGGCCTTCCAGTTCTTCAACGCCGGCTACGGGGCGGCCGTCGCCGAGGTCCTGCTGGTGGCGATCCTGGTGGTGACGCTGCTCCAGTTCCTGATCAGCCGGCGCTCGGTGTACTACACGTCGTGAGATTCTCCTGGCCCAGCCCACGCCACCTGTTCCTGGCGCCGCTCGCGCTGATCATGGCGGCGCCGCTGATCTGGATGGCGATCACCTCGATCGAGACTCCCGACCAGGCGCGCCAGTTTCCGCCGGTTCTCATCCCGCATGGGATCGACTGGCACAACTACACACGGGCGGTCGACTCGGCCCCGTTCGGCGCCTGGTATCTGAACTCGATCGTCGTGTCGCTGGTCGTCGTCCTCTCCAACCTGGTCCTCTGCAGCCTCGCCGCCTACGCCTTCGCCCGCATCCGCTTCTTCGGCGCAAACGTCCTCTTCATCGCCCTCCTGGCGACGCTGATGGTGCCGTTCCAGGTCATCCTCATCCCCACCTTTCTGATCGTCCGGCACCTGGGGCTGATCGATAACGTGTCGGCGCTGATCGTGCCCAACCTGGTGAACGCCTTCGGCATCTTCATGCTCCGCCAGTTCTTCCGCACCCTCCCCATCGAGCTGGAAGAGGCGGCGCGGATCGACGGCTGCAGCCGGCTCGGCGTCCTGATCAAGATCGTGCTGCCGCTGTCCGTGCCGGCACTCTCCACGCTCGCCCTGATCATGCTTCTCTGGACCTGGAACGACTTCCTCTGGCCGCTGGTCGCGATCAACACCGAGAAGCACATGACCCTGCAGGTGGGGCTCTCGACGTTCCAGGGCCAGCACCAGACGCAGTGGACGGTGCTGATGGCGGGGAACGTGCTGGCGTTGCTGCCGCTGGTGATCGCGTTCCTGCTCACCCAGCGCTCGTTCGTACGCTCGATCGCCGCCTCCGGGGTCAAGGGCTGAGCCGGGTGGCCACGGTCGAGTTCCGGGCGGTGACCAAGCGCTTCGACGACGTCGTGGCCGTCAACGACCTGTCGCTTCGCATCGCCGACGGTGAGTTCATGGTGCTGGTCGGCCCGTCCGGCTGCGGCAAGACGACCGCCCTGCGGATGGTCGCCGGGCTGGCGCAGCCCACTGCGGGCGAGATCCTGATCGGCGACCGCGTGGTCAACGCCGACTCGCCGGGGAGGCGCGACATCGCGATGGTCTTCCAGAACTACGCCCTCTATCCGCACATGACGGTGGAGCGGAACATCGGCTTCGGGCTGCGCCAGCGCCGGATGCCACGGGCCGAGGTGCAGGCCCGGGTGCGCGAGGTGAGCACCCTGCTGGGCCTCGAGGACCTGCTCCGCCGCAAGCCGGCACAGCTCTCCGGCGGCCAGCGCCAGCGGGTGGCGATGGGCCGGGCACTCGCCCGCCATCCGCAGGCGTTCCTGCTCGACGAGCCGCTCTCCAACCTGGACGCCAAGCTGCGAACGCAGCTTCGCGCGGAGCTGAAGAAGATCCATCAACTGGTGCCGACTACGTCGATCTACGTCACCCACGACCAGGTGGAGGCAATGACCCTGGGCGATCGGATCGCCGTCATGAGCGCCGGCCGGATCCAGCAGCTGGGCCCGCCCCAGGAGGTCTACGACCGGCCGGCGAACCTGTTCGTGGCCGGGTTCATCGGCAACCCGGCGATGAACCTGCTGCCGGCGGCGGCTCGCTCGGGCGTCCTGACCTCCGGCGATCTGCGCATGCCGAGCCCGGACGGGGCCGACGGCGAGGTGATCCTGGGCGTGCGCCCGGAGCGCCTGTCGGCGGCCGGCGACGGGGACGCGCGGCCCGCCTTCGACATCACAGTCGACGTCGTCGAGCCGCTGGGGAGCGAGATCGTGGTCCACGGATCGCGGGTCGACTCGGGGGCCGGCGCGGAGTCCGCCACGATCACCGCCCGGCTTGCCGTCGGCGCCATGCCGGCCGCCGGCGAGCGGCTTCGCCTCGCCTTCGACCCGGCGGCAACGCACGTGTTCGACGCCGCCACCGGCGCGGCGCTCAGATCGGGCTGACGGCCGCCAGGCCGGCCAGCCGCTCGGCGTCGGCGCGCTCGAAGCGCCCGGCGCCGGGAACGGCCGCGTTGGCGGCGGCCGCGCCCAGGGCGAGCCGGGCCGCGTCGGCCCAGCCGGCGCCGCCGGCGCGGGCGACGACCAGGCCGGCCAGGAACGCATCGCCGCTTCCCACCGGATAGCGCCCGGGCGCATCCAGCGTCCCGGCAATGGCCGAGCCGTCGTCGGCGACCAGCACCGCGCCGTCGGCACCTCGGGTGACGGCCGCGGCGGCGGCCCCGCGGGAGAGCTCGCGTGCGGCGGCCAGGGCGCCGTCGGCGCTACCCGTGTCGAGCCCGGTCAAGAGCGCCGCCTCGGCGGCATTCAGCTTGATCAGCTCGACGCGCGGCGGCGACGGCTCGGTGCTGTCGAGCGCCAGCGGGCAGCCGGGGCCGAGGTCGCGGTAACCCTGCGGCGAGGCGCCCGGCGGCAGCGAGCCGGATACCGTCATCCACTCGGCGCCGCCGCTGCGCTCGGCGGCCCGCGCGGCCAGCTCAGCCCAGGCGCCGGGGCTGACCTCCGGCCCGCGCTCGTAGAACTCGGTCAGTCCGGCGTCGGCGCGGTCGGCAACCGACAGCGACGATCGCGTCTCGCCCTCCACCCAGACGGCGTCCACCGGGATGCCGGCGCCTTCCAGCTCCTGGGCCAGCCAGCGGCCGGCGTGGCCGGCGAGGATGGCAATGACACGCACCTCCGCTCCCAGCGCGGCGGCCGCCCGGGCCACGTTGACGCCCTTGCCACCGGCGACCTGGACGAACGACTCGGGCCGGTGCACGGCGCCCGGCCGCAGCCGGTCGATCTCGAACAGCCGGTCGATCGAGGGGTTGGCGGCCATGGACAGGATCACAGGTGACTCGTCGCCTCCTCGAGCGTCGGCTGCGCCGCCGTCCCGCCGCTGCCCCGCGCCGACAGCGAGCCGCAGACCGCGGCCAGGCGGGCGGCCCGGTCAGGCGTCCAGCCGTGCAGGATTCCGGCCAGCCAGCCGGCATCGGTGCTGTCGCCGGCGCCGATCGTGTCGACGACGTCGACCGGGAGCGCGGAGGCGCGGTGGATCCCCCCGCCGGCGGCCGCCAGGACGCCGTCGGCGCCGCACTTGACGAGCACCGCGGCTCCACCGGTGGCCAGCCGGATTGCCGCCTCCTCGGCCGATGCCAAGCCGGTCAGCCCGCGTGCCTCGGCGGCGTTCGGGAGCAGGTGATCGAGGTGCGGAAGGAGGCCGGACAGCCCGCCGTCCCAGCGCCCGTCGGGGTCGGCGCCGGGATCGAGCGAGGTGGTCGCGCCGGCGGTGTGTGCGCGCTGAAAGACGTCGGTCAGGAGCGCCGCAGCCCCCTGCAGGAAGTAGCCGCCGCTGTGCACGTGCCGGGTGCGGGCGAGCAACTCGTCGGGGACCATCGCCGGTTCCAGGGCGCCGATCGTGCCGCGGAAGGTGAGAGTGGCCCGGTCGCCCGGCTCGACGAGCACGGTCGAGAGGCCGGTCGGCCGCCCGGGGTCGGTGACCATTGGATCGGTGTCCACCCCCATGCGCGCCAGCTCGGCCAGCATGAAGCGGCCGAACAGGTCGTCCCCGACCACCCCCGCCATCGCGGTTCGCAGCCCCAGCCGGGCGGCCCCGCAGGCCGTGATCGAGCTTGTGCCGCCGACCACCAGCCGCGCCTCCTCGACCCACGTCTCGCCCTGCCCGAACGCCGGCCGCACGGTTGCCCCGGCGAGTACCAGGTCGGGATTGCAGTCGCCCACCACGAGCAGGTCGATGTCGCGCATCGGCCGGGCATCATCCCATAGCGCGCCGGCCCGATGGAGTACGCTTCGGGGGTGTCGTCCGCCGACTTGCTGGGGCTTGGCTTCCCGCTCGCCGGGGTCGTGATGCTGGGACTGCTGTACCGGTGGTTCCGGAGGCTGCCCTCGATGCCGGATGGGCCGGCGCCGGGCGGTGGCCGCGGGCCCGGCCGGCCACGCGATCCGGCAGAGCCGTGCGGATGGCGTGCCGGCGGGTCACGGCGTCAGGCGCGGCGGCGCTCGACGAGCCGCCGGCGCAGGCCGCAGGCGCCCGCCCGCCGCTGACGCGCCGCGCGGCCAAGCGGGATCGGGCAGACTGCCGCGGTGCCGTTCAGGCCTGCAACCCCGCTTCACACCGAGCGCCTGCTGCTGCGCCAGTTCGAGGAGGGCGACCTGGCCGCGCTGACCGAGATCCAGTCACGGCAGGACGTCGCCCGCTGGCTCTACTGGGAGCCGCGGTCGGCGGAGGAGGTGCGGGAATCGCTGGAGTGGAAGATGACGGGGCACACGCTGCACGCCGCCGGCGACACGCTGAGCTTCGCCGTCGTCTTGCGTGAGACCCGGGAGCTGGTAGGGGACTGCAACCTGACCTGGACGAGCGACGTCCACCGGCAGGGCGAGATCGGGTACGTCTTCAACCCCCGCCACCACGGGCACGGGTACGCGACCGAGGCCGCCCGGCGGCTGCTCGAGCTTGGCTTCCAGGAGCTCAGGATGCACCGGATCATCGGCCGTCTGGAGTCGCGCAACACCGCCTCGGCACGCGTCCTGGAACGGCTTGGAATGCGCCGCGAGGCCGAGCTCGTCGAGAACGAGTGGGTCAAGGGCGAGTGGCAGAGCGAGCTCGTCTACGCGATGCTCGACCGGGAGTGGGAGCAGTCCCTAGGCGGCGCCTGAGTCCTGTTGCCAGAGCCGGAAGTCGTTCCCCTCGGTGTCCGCGCAGACGGCGAACCAGCCGTGGCCGGGGACCGGCTGGCGGTCGTCGGCCTTGCCGCCCAGCTCGCGGATCCTGGCGATCGACGCGTTGATGTCGTCGGTGTCGTAGTAGTAGAAGGCATGGCCCGGGGGCTGGCTCTCGGCGGAGTAGATGGCGGCGCCGACGCCGTCTCCGAGGTCGGCCATCCGGTAGTCCATCTCGGGCATCCCGGAGTCGCCGAAGTTCCAGCCGAAGAGGCCGTTCCAGAACCCCTGGGCGCGATCGGAGTCGGCGGAGGGAAACTCGATGTGGACGATCTTGCCTGGCATGTCGTTCCTCCCGTTGTCGGGCCGGCGGGAAGGGGGTGGGGATGGGCCGTCGAAGAGACCGGCATGTCCACCGATACATTCGAAACCCCAAGCCTGGCCGATTCCCGGCCATTGTCGCACCACGACGACGAGACCGCCACGACGCGCGAGCAGGACGCCCGGCCGCCGAGGCGACCGCCGGCATGGAGCGGCCTCGCAGCCACCGTCTCGCAGAAGGCGTCGCGGGTGACGGGCGCGACGCGCGAGGGGCTGGCGACGACCAGCCCGGCGCTCGGCCGCCTGCGCGCGCGGACGGGCGAGCTGATCGCTGTGACCTGGACCGCCATCGGCGCCCGCACGGACGGGCTGCGACAGCGGCTCGAGCAGTCGCGCTGGCGCTCACTGGACGCCGCCATCGTGGTCGTCTGGAGCCTCGCCGTGGCGATGGTGGCGGTCGAGCTGGCGCTCGCCGTCTCGCCGCTCGCCGGGATCGCGGTCGCGCTCGGCCTGGGCGTCGGCCTCGGCGCCGGCGGTCAGCGCCTGGCTCGGCTGGTCACCCGCTAGCTGCAAGAAACCGCCAAGTGGCACCCGCCGGGTGCGCCAAGTGGCACCGGTTGAAGTGCGCCAAGTGGCGCGCGGCCTGCCGCCGCAAAGTGGCACGCGGTCGATGCGCCAAGTGGCACTCGCGTGCACGGCCAAGTGGCACACCCAGCTTGCGCCAAGTGGCGCGTGCTCGCATCGGCGCCCGAACTCCGATACCCTGGACCGCCCCATCCGGAGGAGGCTCCATGAGTACCACCGACACCGCCCCCGGGATGATCGTCATGCCCGAACACGCCGACTGGGACGACGCCCGGCTGGCCTGGAATCTCGCAGTCGACCAGCAGCCGGCGGCAATAGCCCGCCCGCGCAGCGCCGCCGAGGTGGCCGAGGCCGTGGCCCACGCCCGTGCCCAGGGCCTGCGCGTTGCGCCGCAGGCGACCGGCCACGCCGCCGCGGCCCTGGGCCCGCTGGACGGCACACTGCTTGTCAAGCTCGACCAGATGCGCAAGGTCGCCATCGACCCCGAGCGACGTCTCGCCCGCGTCGAGGGCGGGGCGATCTGGGGAGACGTGACGGCGGCCGCCGCCGAGCACGGCCTGGCAGGCCTGGCCGGCTCGTCGCCCGACGTCGGCGTCGCCGGCTACACCCTGGGCGGCGGCATGAGCTGGCTCGCCCGCCGCCACGGCTTCGCCGCCAATCACGTCCACGCGGTCGAGCTGGTGGACGCCTCCGGCGGAATCGTTCGCGCCGACGCCGACCAGAACTCCGAGCTCTTCTGGGCGCTTCGCGGGGGCGGCGGCAGCTTCGGCGTCGTCACGGCGATCGAATTCGCGCTCTTCCCGCTGACCGAGGTATTCGCCGGGGCGATGGTGTGGCCGATCGAGCGTACCGCCGAGATCCTGTCGGCCTGGCGGCGCTGGATCGAGGTCGTCCCGGATGAGGTGACCTCCCTCGGCCGCGTGCTGCATCTGCCGCCGATCCCCGAGATCCCCGAGCCGCTGCGCGGCCGCTCGCTGGTGGCCGTCGAGGTCGCCTGCCTGCTCGACCCCCATGCGGGCGCCGCGCTTGTCGAGCCGCTGCGCGCGCTGGGGCCGGACATGGACACGACCGGAGTCATCCCGGTGGTCGCGCTGCAGCACCTGCACATGGATCCGGAGCACCCGGTGCCCGGCGTCGGCGAGGGGACGGTCCTGGACGACCTGGACGGCAACGCGATCGACGCCATCGTCCGCTGCGTCGGCCCGGGTTCCGAGACGTCGATCCTGTCGCTCGAGATGCGCCACCTGGGCGGGGCGCTTGGCCGTGCCGAGCCCGGGCAGGGCGCGATCGGCACGATCGACGGGTTCGGGGTGTACGGCGTCGGGATCGCCCCCGTCCCACAGGCCGCCGCTGCGATCGCGGCCGACCTGGCGGCGGTCATGGAGGCCCTCGAGCCGTGGCATGGTCGCCGCACCTACATGAACTTCTGCGAGTCGCGCACCGACTGCGACCTGCTGTTCGGCGTCGACGGGCACGCCCGGCTGCGGGCGGCCAAGGCGGCGGTCGACCCGGACGCCGTGTTCCTCGCCAATCACCCAATCGTCGCCTGAGCCCACGACTAGGCTGCTGGATGTGGACGGCAGCGGCGACCCAATCCAGGTCGAGATCTGGTCGGATCTGATCTGCCCCTGGTGCTACCTGGGGAAGCGGCGCTTCGAGCACGCGCTCGCCCGCTTCCCCGGACGCGACCAGGTGGATGTCCGCTGGCGCAGCTTCGAGCTCGAGCCACGCAGCCCGGTCGAGCCGGTCGACCTGGCCGCCGGCCTGGTCACGCGCTTCGGCATGACGGCCGACGAGGCGGTGGAGCGAAACCGCCACATGACGGAGCTGGCGGCCGCCGACGGACTCGCCTACCGGCTGGACATCGCTCGCCTCGGAAACACCTTCGACGCCCACCACATCACCCACCTGGCCGAGGCGGAGGGCCTCCAGGGCGCGGCGGTCGAGCGCCTGTTCGCGGCCTACTTTTGCGAGGGGCGGGCGATCAGCGACCGCGCGACGCTGGTTGACATTGCCGGCGGGCTCGGGCTCGACAGGGACGACGTCGCCGCCGCGCTTGCGTCCGACCTGCTCGCGCCGGAGGTCCGGGCAGACGAGCGGGAGGCCTCGGAGCTGGGGATCCACGCGGTGCCGTTCTTCGTCGTCGACCGCCGCTACGCGATTGCCGGGGCGCAGCCGCAGGAGCTCTTCCAGCAGGGGCTGGAGCGGGCGCTCGCCGACCGTCAGAACGCTCTAACCTGACGCCAGTGGACGGCATTCACGACCTCGGCGGCAAGCAGGGATTCGGCCCGATCGTGACCGAGCAGGACGAGCCGCCCTTCCATGAGCCGTGGGAGGGCCGGGTGCACGGAATCAGCCTCACCGGATCGTTCGGGCCCGGCTTTCGGCACGCGATCGAACAGATGGGAACGGTCGAATATCTGACGACCTCCTACTACGAGCACTGGCTGCACTCGATCGTCGAGCGGGGCGTGCGAAACGGCCGCTTCACGCGGCCCGAGCTCGAGGACTGGGAGCGCCGGATCGCCGCCGGCGAGCAGGCGCCGACCAGCAGCGACCCGGACCTGGCCGCGGCCGTCCGCTCGTCGTTCGGCCGGGAGGCCGCCGGGCCCGAGCGGTACGACGCCGCGCCGCCGCGGCACGCGGTCGGCGATCGCGTCCGGGTGATCCACCTTCTGCCGTCCGGGCACACACGCTGCCCCGGCTACCTGCGCGGCGCGGCCGGCGTCGTCGAGTCGGTGCACCCGCCGCAGCCGCTGCTGGACGTCTTCGAGAACGAGAACGGCCGCGTGCAGCCGGAGGCCTGGTACACCGTCGCCTTCGCCGCCGCCGACCTGTGGCAACTGGACGAGCCGGGTCATCGCGTCCTCGTCGACCTGTGGGAGAGTCACCTGGAGGAGGAGCCCGGATGAGCGAGCACCAGCACGGCCACGAGCGGCCGAAATCGTCCCAGCAGCTGCGCACCGAGGCGCTGGAGGCGCTCCTGACCGAGAAGGGGCTGATCGCCACCGACGCGGTTGACGCGGTGGTCGAGGTGTTCCAGAACGACGTCGGCCCGCAGAACGGCGCCCGCATGGTCGCCCGGGCCTGGGTCGACCCGGGCTACCGGGAGCGGATGCTCGCCGACGGCAGCGCGGCCGCTGCCGAGTTCGGCTACGGCGGCTACGAGGGCGAGTACCTGCGGGTGGTCGAGAACCGGCCCGGCCTGCACAACGTCATCGTCTGCACGCTCTGCTCCTGCTACCCGTGGCCGGTACTGGGGATCCCGCCCGTCTGGTACAAGAGCGCCCCCTACCGGGC
>DASUHT010000035.1:0-3874 GCA_036273335.1 Gaiellales bacterium
AACGACGGAGTCCGAGCTCGACCAGCCCACAGCCGAGAAGCACCAGCACCAGCCACGGGCCGACCGTGGCGGCGGCGACGCCCCCGGCGGCGAGGTACGCCACCCAGCGCCACCGGCTCGACATCCGCGCCCGGCTGGCCGGAACGAGTCCGGCGCCGGCCTGGACGGCGACCGCGGCGACAGCCGCGCCGGCGCCGGCTCCGCGCACCCATGTCGGCGGCGAGGTGGCGAGGAAGAGCGCCGAGAGGGCAAGGATCAGGATCAGGCCGGGGACGATGAAACAGGCGCCGCCGACCAGTGCCCCCACCCGGCCCCGCAGCCGCCAGGCGCAGAAGATCGCAAGCTGCGTCGAGGCCGGGCCTGGGAGCAGATTGCACGCCGCGATCGCGTCCTCGAACTCGCCGGGCTCGAGCCACCGGCGGCGCTCGACACAGAGCTGGCGGAGGAGCGCTATGTGGGCCGGCGGGCCGCCGAAGCCGATGCAGCCGATGCGCCCCCACTCGCGGGCGATCGTGCGCATCGACAGTCCGGAAGCGCGTGTTGCCTGCGCCGTCATCGCGATCGGTGAATACTGGTTGCCTGGCACCTGGTATTCACGGGAGGACACGGATGGACAGCATCGGGCGACCATGGGCGGCGCCGCTTCGGGGGCAGCTCGTGCAGACGACGATCGAGAGCGAGGCGCTGCGAGGGAACCCGCTCGGCGATCCGGCCGCGCGTCCACTCTGGGTGTACCTGCCGCCGGGCTACGACGACGGCGACCGCCTCTACCCGGCCGTGTACCAGATTCAGGGGCTGACCGGCCAGGTCGACATGTGGGCGAACCGCTCGCCATTTCGGCCGAGCATGCTGGAACGGATCGACGGGCTCTTCGCGGCCGGCGATTGCCCGCCCTGCCTGGTCGTCTTCGTCGACTGCTGGACGTCGCTGGGCGGCAGCCAGTACGTCGACTCGCCGGGGACCGGCCGCTACCACACCTACCTGTGCGACGAGGCGGTGCCGTTCGTCGACGCCGGATTCCGCACCGTCGCCAGGCCGGAGGGGCGGGCGATCGCCGGCAAGTCGAGCGGCGGCTACGGCGCCATGATCACTCCGATGCTCCGGCCCGACCTGTTCGGCGGTCTGGCCACCCACGCCGGCGATGCCCTCTTCGAGTGCTGCTACCAGCCCGAGTTCGGGGCCTCGGTGCGGTACCTGCGCGACCACTACGACGGCTCGTACGAGCGGTTCTGGGACGACTTCCGAAGCCGCCCCGCCTTCAGCCGGGCCGGCGACGAGGAGCTCCTCAACACCTGGTGCATGGCGGCCTGCTACTCGACGGACCCGGACGGGACCGTGCGGCTCCCGTTCGACCCGGCCACCGGGCGGCTCGACCCCGACGTCTGGGAGCGGTGGCTTGAGCATGATCCGGTGCGTATGGTCGCCGGGCATGCGGACGCCCTGCGCAGCCTGCGCGCGGTCTACATCGATGCCGGCACCCGCGACGAGTGGTACCTCGACCTGGGCGCCGAGGCGTTTCGCCGCGAACTGGCCGCGATCGGCGTCAACGACGTCCACTTCGAGCTCTTCGACGCGACCCACATGGGCATCGAGTATCGCTACCCGATCGCGATTCGCTACCTGGCCGAGCGGCTGTCGGCATGACTACCAGGTGCCAGGCACCATTTAGTCACTTCGCCGGGAGCGACCCCGCGTAGGACGTGCCCAGCTCGACCCAGCGGGCCAGCTCAGCCTCGCCGCCGAGGTCCGTCGCATCGACCCGCAGCCACCCCGGCATCTCCCGGCCGCGCATCTCCATGAGGCGGGCGCCGGTCGTCTCGACAAGCCGCTGCGACTCGTCCGGATCGGCCCGGACGAGGATCCCGCCCTGGCCGCTCGCGGCAACGGCCATGTTGCCGCCGATCAGGAACGCCAGTCCGCCGAACATCTTCTGCTCGGTCAGGCCGGGATGACCCGCGACCAGGTCGCGGATCCGCTGGGCCAGGTCCTCGTCGTAGGCCATCGGCGTCAGCTCCAGGGCGCGCCGGCGCCCACCGCCTCGAGGGCGTCCGAGCGGCGCAGGTAGTCCTGCATGCGGACGATCTTCCCGCGCTCCAGCGTGAAGACCACCGTCGCTTCGCCACGCGGCTCGTCCGAGTGCTCATCGGCCGGGACGCCGATGCCGGGGCCGCGCACCGACATGACCACGTGGTCGCCGGCGGCAACCAGCTCGATCGCCTCCGGCACCGGCAGCCGTTCGCTCTGCCGTCGGATCATCGACAGCACCTCCTCGCGGTTCCTGCACAGCATGCCGGGCCGGATCCCCTCATGCACCACACCAGGCGAGAGCCGGTTCGCCATCGTCTTCAGGTCGCCGCGGCGCATCGCGTCAAGCCAGTCGGTGAATACGATCTCGATGTTGCTCGTGGGCGTCCGCTGGGTCACGCGAGCCTCCGCCAGAAGAGTACGCTGTCCGCGGCCTCCGGCTCGTCGGTTTCGTACGGCGGCCGCGTCCCGCGGCGGATGAATCCCCGCGCCTCGTAGAACGGAATCCCCTTGTCGTTTCCCTCCGCCACCGCAACCCACTGCTCACGCGCGCCCCGGCCGACCTGGACCGCGGTGATGGCGTCCAGAAGCGCGGTGCCGGCGCCCTGCCGCCGCCGCGTCGGGTCGGCGTAGAGGACGAAGATCTCGCCGGTCTCGGGGCCCGTCATGCCGCCCCCGCCGGCCGCCACCACCTGCTCCGCGTCGTCCACCGCCACCCACCAGCCGTCCCAACCCGGCGCGGGGTCGATCTCGCCGGCCACCCGCTGCGGCGTGTAGAAGCGGTCGATCGTCCGCTCGATCCGCGCCTCCGAGTACCGCCCGCTGTACGTCTCCCGCCAGCCGTCGGAGCAGATCCGGCACATGGCGGAGACATCCGCCGCCGCCGCCCGCCGGGCCTTCACCGTCACCGCGGCGACTTGCCGAGCGCGGGCATGTAGCCCTCTTGCTCGAGCCAGTGGCCGCCGTCGATCGTCAGGTTCTCGCCCGTCACGTAGGCGGCGTGGCGGGAGCACAGCGCCGCCGTCCACCAGGCGATCTCCTCGACCGTGGCGAGCCGCCCCAGCGGCACCGTGGCGGCCACCCGCGCCTCGTCCTCGGGCGTCGGCCAGAGGGCAGCGCCGGCGCCCTCGGTCGCAGTCGGGCCGGGGCAGATCGTATTCACCCGGATGCCGTGGCCGGCCCATTCGACCGCCAGCGTCCGGGTCATCGCCAGCAGACCGGCCTTGGCCGCGGCCGAGTGGACTGTCCCAGGCCCGCCGGTCCAGGCGTAGCTTGCGATGACGCTGCAGATGGCCCCGCCTCCGCCCTGCTCGATCATCTGCCGGCCGGCTGCCCGGGCGCACAGGAAGCCCCCGTCGAGGACGATCGAGGTGACCGCCCGCCAGCCATTGGGGGACAGGTCCTCGGCCTTCACCACGAAGTTGCCGGCGGCGTCGTTCACGAGGACGTCCAGCCGGCCGTACGCGGAGACCGCGGTCGCCACCATGTGGTCGACCTGCCCCGGATCGCGGACGTCGGTCGGGACTGCCAGCGCGCGGCCACCCGCGCCCTCGACCAGGGCGACCGTCTCGGCCAGCGGATCGGGGCGCCGCCCTGCCACCACCACCGCCGCACCGAGGCGGGCGAACTCGCGGGCCATCGCCCGGCCCATGCCGCTGCCGCCGCCGGTGACGATCGCCACCTGGCCGTCGAAGCTGCCGTCAGTCAGCATCCGAAACCTCCTCGCCGGAAATAATCCGCGCGTCCAGCCCCGCCGCGCCGGACACGGTTACCAGAAGCGGATTGACCTCGATCTCGGCGATGTCCGGCCGCTCCGCGGCAACCCTGGAGAGGGCCGCCGCCGCCCGTC
>DASUHT010000036.1:0-14240 GCA_036273335.1 Gaiellales bacterium
CGGCGAAGCGCATCAAAAGGACGGCGCCGACGGCGAAGTTAGGGGCGTGCAGGATGGCCACACCGGCCGCGGCGGCGCGCTCGCCGAGGCGGTGAAGCTCACCCGGGTCGAGGCCCGACGTGCCGAGCACCAGCGGGACGCGCGCGGCGATCGCCGCCTCGCAGGCGGCGGCGGCAGCGGCCGGCACCGAGAAGTCGACCGCGACGTCGACGCCGGCAGCGAGCGCCTCGGCGAGGGTCACGCCGAGCGACGGCGCCGCACGGGCCACGAGCTCGAGGTCGGGGGCGGCCTCGACGGCCGGGACCAGGGCCCGGCCGACGGCTCCCGTCGCGCCCGAGATCGCCACCCGCACCATGATCAGGCGCCCGTGACTCCCGCGAGGTCCGGGTTCAGCAGCGCGACGGCCTCGCCGAAGCGCTCCCGGCTCGGGCCGATACCCGCTGCCGACAGCCGCTCGGGAGCAAACAGCTGCCGTGCGAGCGCCGCGATCGCGTCAGGATCGACGGCATCGATCTCGGCGCAGATGCGGTCGAGCGACAGGACCTCCGTGTCGGTGAGGACGGACTTGCCGAGTCGGCTGGCCCGGTTGGACGTCGACTCCATCGACAGCATGATGCGGCCCTTCAGGTTCTCCTTCGCTCGGGCGAGCTCCCCCTCCTCGAAGCCGCCGTTCCCCATCACCCGGAACTGGTCGGCGACGATGCGGAGGCACTCCGCCAGATTGTCCTCGCGCGTTCCCAGGTACACGCCCACCATTCCCGTGTCGGCGTACTGCGAGGCGTAGGTGTAGACCGAGTAGGCCATCCCGCGCTGCTCACGGATCTCCTGGAACAGGCGTGACGAGGCCGACCCTCCCAGCATCGAGTCGAGCAGCGATGCGGCGAACCGGCGCCGGTCGGAGCGCTGCAGCCCGAGCCCGCCGAGCGCGATGTGGAACTGCTCGGTGTCCTTCTGCTGAAACAGCGACCGCGGCGCGGACTCGCCGATCCACACCGGCCGCACGCCCGCCGCCGGGTCGGGGATCCGGCTGAGCGGCGCAAAGCGGGTCTGGATGGCGTGCACCAGCGGTTCGTGGTCGAGGTTGCCCGCGGCGGCGACGACGATGTTCGGGCCGACGTAGCGCGAGTCGTGGTAGGAGCGGACGTCGGCCGGGGTGGCGGTCGAGATCACCCGCTCGGTGCCGATCACCGGCCGGCCCAGGGGATGGTCGCCGAACACCGCCTGCGCGATCAGGTCGTGCACGAGGTCCTGCGGGGTGTCCTCGTACATCGCGATCTCCTCGAGCACCACCTCGCGCTCGGCGTTCATATCGTCGCCGTCGAAGCGCGGCTGCAGCACCATGTCGGCCATCACGTCGAGCGCGGCCTCCAGGTGGGCGTCGAGCACGCGTGCGTAGACGACGGTGTACTCCCGGCCGGTGGCGGCGTTCAGCTCTCCGCCGAGGCCGTCGAAGACCTGGGCGATCTCGACCGCCGAGTAGCGGCTCCCGCCCTTGAACAGGAGGTGCTCGATGAAGTGCGAGATGCCCGCCTCGCCGGCGGCCTCGTCGCGCGAGCCGGCGCCGATCCAGATGCCGATCGACACCGACCGGACCGAGCCCACCCGCTCCGAGACGATGCGTTCGCCGCCGTCGAGCGTCGTCACCGAGTAGCGCTGCATCTCAGGTTCCGGCGGCCGGGAAGCGGGAGTCGTCGCGGACCGACTCCAGGTCGCCGTCGGACTGGGCGTAGGTGCGCAGCCCGGGGCGGGTCCGAAGCGCCTGCTCGAGGTGGTCGAGTGCCTGCTCGCGCCGTCCCACGAGCGCCTCGCAGCAGGCAAGGTTGTAGAGCAGGATGCCGGACTCGGGGTGCTTCTCGAGCGCCGCCTCGTAGGCGCTGGCGGCACCGGCGTAGTCGCCCTCGCGGTAGAGGCCGAAAGCGCCGATCCCGTGCTCCCAGCCGTCCGCCTGGTAGGCCTGGCCGCGCGTCGCGCCGACGATCACGAGGGCCGTTCCTTCGGCGGTGGCGCGGGCGCTCCGGGCGACGCCCGGGGACACCGCCACGCAGCCGCCGGGGGCGAGCGCAAGCGTGTCGCCGTCGACCGTGAACTCCGCGGCGCCGGTGAGCACGAGGTAGAGCTCTTCCTGACCGTCGTCGCCGTCCTCACGATGCTCGGAGACGAGCGGCTCGCCGGCGTCGGCCGTCCAGGCGGTGACCCCGAAGGCCTCGATTCCGAGCAGCACCCGCAGCGGGATGAACCCCGGCCCGCCGGGGTGTTGCTCGGGCGCGACCTCTGCGAGGTCGCAGACCGCGTAGCGATCGAGTGCCATGCCGGTGCCGGTTAGCGCCGGTCGCGGCCTCGATCGCGGCCGCGGTCACGGCCGCCGCGGGGACGGTCGTCACGCGGTTCCGGGGCCGGGGTGGCCTCGGCAACCGCGATCAGCTCCTCGGGGGTGATCTCCCGGTCGCCGTCCAGCTTGCCGGCCAGGGTCAGGCCGATGCGGCCGCGGTCCTTGTCCACCTCGACCACGGTCACCCGCACCGTGTCGCCGCGCTCCATCACCTGGGCCGCCGACTGCAGGCGGTGGCCCTTGGGCAGGATGCGGCTGACGTGGAGCAGACCGTCGACGCCCTTGCGCAGCTCGACGAAGGCGCCGAAGTCGGCGATCTTGACCACCTTGCCGGTGTACTCGTCCCCCACCTCGACGTCCTTGGTCATCGCCTCGATGGTCGTCCGGGCCTGCTCGGCCAACTCGCCGTTGGCGCCGTAGATCCGGATCGTGCCGTCTTCCTCGATGTCGATCTGCACCTCGTAGTCGGCCTCCAGGGAGCGGATCGTCTCGCCGCCCTTGCCGATCACCATGCCGATGTAGTCGGGGTCGATCTTGGTCGAGATGATGCGCGGGGCATGCGCCGCCACCTCGGCCCGCGGCTCGCTCAGCGCCTCCCGCATCTTGGCCAGGATGTGCAGCCGGGCCTCCCGCGCCTGGGCGAGCGCCGAGCGCAGGATGTCGGTGGTGACGCCGGTGATCTTGATGTCCATCTGCAGGGCGGTGACGCCGGTCTCGGTGCCCGCGACCTTGAAGTCCATGTCGCCCAGGTGATCCTCGGCGCCCTGGATGTCGGTCAGGACGACGTGGTCGTCGCCCTCCTTGATCAGCCCCATGGCGATCCCGGCCACCGGCGCCTTGATGGGCACGCCGGCGTCCATCAGGGACAGCGTCGACCCGCACACGGAGGCCATCGACGAGGAGCCGTTCGACTCCAGGATCTCGGACACCAGCCGCAGCGTGTAGGGGAACGTCTCCTGGCTCGGGATGACCGGCACCAGCGCGCGCTCGGCCAGAGCCCCGTGGCCGATGTCACGGCGCTTGGGGCCACGCATGAACCCGGTCTCGCCGACGCAGAAGGGCGGGAAGTTGTAGTGGTGGATGTAGCGCTTGGTCTCGTCCAGCGAGAGGTCGTCGATCCGCTGCTCCTCCTTGCCGGTGCCCAGCGTGCAGAGCGTCAGCGCCTGCGTCTGGCCGCGGGTGAAGAGGCCTGAGCCGTGCGTCCTCGGCATCACGCCAACCGCGGTCGAGATGGGCCGGATCTCGGTCTCCGAGCGGCCGTCGGGACGGCGCTTGTCGACCGCGATCTTCGTCCGCACGATCTCCTTGTAGAGCTTGTCGGCGGCGGCCAGGACGGCTGCCCGGGCGGCCGGCTCGAGGGTCGTATGGCCCTCGGCGTCGGGCTCGCCGCGGGACGGGAAGGGCAGGTCGATGCCGGCGGCCATGCGCGCGTAGAGCGCATGCCGCTTGGCCGACTTCAGCTCCTTTGAGTCCTGCTCGGCGTCGGTCAGGGCGCGGATGGCGTCGCCGTACTGCTCCTTGACCGGCCCGTAGACCGCCTGGTCGCGCGCCTCGGCCGTCAGCTGGCTGAACGCGAACTGCACCCGCTGGGCCTGCAGCACGTCGGCCTCGGTCGCGCTCTCGGCCGGCAGCTCCTGCCGCTGCAGGGCGTCCGCCTTCACCGGCAGCGCCACCAGCCCACCCTCGGCGATGGCGCCGCGAAGCGCCTCGCCGTGCTTGGCCCGCAGCGACTCGGTGACCGCGCCGTCGGCCCACTTGGGCTGGCCGGCACGGGCCGCCAGGTCGATCTGCAGCTGGCACAGCTTGCGGATCTCACCGTGCGCCATCTCGAGCGCCTCGATCAGCGTTTCCTCGGCGATCTCCTGGGCGCCCGCCTCGACCATCGTGATCGCCTCCGGCGTGCCGCAGACGATCAGGTCGAGCGTTGACGACTTGAGGTCGGGCAGCGTCGGGTTGACGACCAGGCTGCCGTCCAGGCGGCCGATGCGCACTGCCCCGACCGGCCCCAGGAAGGGCATCGGGGAGAGCATCAGCGCTGCCGAGGAGCCGTTGATGGCCAGGATGTCGTGCGGGTGCACCTGGTCGGCCGAGAACGTGGTGACGATCACCTGCACCTCGTTCTTGTAGCCCTTCGGCCACAGCGGCCGGATCGGGCGGTCGACCATGCGCGCGGTCAGGATCGCCTTCTCGCCGGCGCGTCCCTCGCGCTTGAAAAAGCCGCCGGGGATCTTGCCGGCGGCATACATCTTCTCTTCCACGTCGACCGTCAGCGGGAAGAAGTCCGCTCCTTCGCGGCCCTCCGTGCGGCCGACCGCGGTCGCCAGCACCACCGTGCCGGCCTGCTGCACCAGCACGGCGCCGTGCGCCTGCTTGGCCAGCGCTCCGGTCTCGAAGCTGATCTCGTCGTCGCCCACCTGGGCGGTAAGCCGGGTCGCGTTCGGCTCAACTGCAATGCTCATTCGTTCCTTCTCCTCCGGCCCCGCCAATCGGGGCCATCCTCCGTAGCGAGCGGACGTACGCCTAGCGGCGCAGGCCGAGCTCTTTGATGAGGGCGCGATAGCCCTCCAGATCGTGCCTCTGCATGTATGTCAGAAGCCTTCGCCGGCGCCCCACCAGCTTGAGCAGGCCGCGGCGGGAATGGTGGTCGTGCGGGTGGATCTTCAAGTGCTCGGTCAGCTCCGATATCCGCTGAGAGAGCAGTGCCACCTGCACCTTGGTCGAGCCAGTGTCCTTCCCGTTGGCTCCGAACTTCGAGATCAGCTCGGACTTCTGTTCCTGGGTAAGCGGCATGCGCTTCCCACCTCCTTGCCTGTGATGTCGTCGCCGGCGTCCCAGCTGTGCGCGGGCAAGAACGCGCAACCCCGCGACGCGGCCAGTCGGCAGGGTAGCAGAGCGAGACCGCTCGGCCGGATAGCGGGGCCCGCGTTTTCCGCATCGTTATAGGCTCTGCGGCGATGAGCACCGCGGTCGTCACCGGCGGCGCCGGCTTTCTCGGCTCCCATCTCTGCCACTACCTGCTGGAGCGGGAGTGGCGGGTGATCTGTGTTGACAACCTGGACACCGGCACGCTGGAGAACATCGAGGAGCTGCGCGGCGGCACCTTCGAGTTCCGGTATCACAACTGCGTCGACTACATCCAGGTGGACGAGCCGGTGGAGGCGGTCTTCCATCTGGCCTCGCCGGCCAGCCCGGTCGACTACCTGCGGCTGCCGCTGGCCACGCTCAAGGTGGGCTCGTACGGCACGCACAACGCGCTTGGCCTGGCCAAGTTCAAGCGCGCCCGCTTCCTGCTCGCGTCCACGTCGGAGGTCTACGGCGACCCCGAGGTGCACCCGCAGCGGGAGGAATACTGGGGAAACGTGAACCCGGTCGGGCCGCGCGGGGTGTATGACGAGGCGAAGCGGTACGCCGAGGCGATGACGATGGCCTACCACCGCCAGCAGGGCGTGGACACGCACATCGTCCGGATCTTCAATACGTACGGGCCGCGGATGCGCCAGCATGACGGGCGGGCGATCCCGACGTTCCTGCGCCAGGCGATCGAGGGCAAGCCGCTGACGGTCTTCGGCGACGGCAGTCAGACGCGGTCGTTCTGCTTCGTCGACGACCTGATCGAGGGGATCTTCCGGCTGACGATGAGCGGCGAGCACATGCCGGTGAACATCGGCAACCCGAACGAGATGACGCTGCTCGAGCTGGCGGAGCGGATTCGCGAACTGACCGGCGCCCGCTCCGAGATCGTGTTCGAGGGCCTGCCCGTCGACGACCCGAAGGTGCGCCAGCCGGACATCACCCGGGCGCGAGAGATCCTCGACTGGGAGCCGCGGGTGAGCCTGGACGACGGCCTGCGGCGAACGCTCGCCAGCCTCGGCCAGCCAGTCGCCTGAGTGAAGCGGTGGGGCGCGGCCGTTCCGGCTGATCGGGAGCTGGGAGGTGCTCGGAGCGTCTGTGTTGCCGGCTTGCGCAGGCCGCTCCCTTGCCCGCGGGCCGCAGGGTGTGGTGGCTCGCCTAGAGTGGCCACTTGGCCGTCATGGGGAGTGTCATTTGCGTTCCCGAGCACTTTCAGCACACCCCGCCACCCACCCGCGACACCTCGCATGTCAGGCTTCGGATATGGCTCCAGCGACGCTCTACAAGGCACGCAACGTGCGCACCAAGCAGCCGGTTTGCGCGATCTGCGTCGATCGGACGCGAGGTCCAACGGCACGTGTCGAATTCGGCTACGGCGTCGCCGTTTGGCTCTGCGAGCGGCACGGGGCGGTCGAGTTCCTGACCCGCCGCAGCGGCCGTGACATCGTCGCCACGCTGCAGCAGCTCTGGACTGCACACGGCTGCCTGACCACTGCCCGAAGGAAGGCGCTCGAGTCCCACCTGCACTCGCTGCGGGCGCGCCCCCCGCGGCCGCTTCCCGGCTCCTACGCCTGGCCGGCGGTGCGGGCTCGGGCGGAGCACGGGTTCGCCGCCGGCCGGCCTACCGCCACCGTCCTCTCGGACGTTCTCGGATCGGCATACGGCGAGGCAACCGCCCCCAGCGTTCGGACGATCCGGCGCTGGCGCAGTCAGCGCCGGTGGCTCTCACCAGGCCGCCCTAGCCGCGGAGTTCGTTGATCAGATGCTGGTGCGCCTCATCGCGCATCTCGGCCCCATCAGGCGTCCAGTAGCTGTAGCCAGACAAGAACTCCCCCGCGCCTGCGTCCGCATAGCCGGCCGCCGCGTACAGCCTCCGCGCCGCCCGAGCCAGGCGGAGATCGCTGTGACCTCTCTGGTGCGTTGCCGCAACTGCCGCTCCACGTGCCGGTTCCTCGGAGTACCAGGTGCTTCCGCGAAGGCGGCCGCCAGTCGCCGCGCATCGGCACCGCCGACCACGCGAACGTCCACGCTCGCTACGGCGTCACTCCCAGCTCCGCCATCAGCTCCGGCGCATCCACCTGGATGTCCTCGAAACGATCGATCTCGCGAAGCGACGGGAACCTCCAGGCCCAGATCCCAGCGACTGCGATCGACGCCGCGCCACCCAGCACCACCGCCGGCACCGCTCCCAGGAGCGCCGCGGCAACCCCCGACTCGAACGCCCCCAGCTCGTTCGAGGCGCCGATGAACACGCGCTCCACCGCGCTCACCCGCCCGCGCAGGTCGGGCGGGGTCAGGAGCGGCGCGATCGTTCCCCGGATCAGCATGCTGACCATGTCGGCGCCGGCGAGGCCCGCCAGGGCCGCCAGCGACAGGGCGAAGTTGCGGCTGAGGCCGAAGACGATCGTGAACGTGCCGAAGAGCGCCACGACGCCGAAGAGCGTCAGCCCCACGCGACGTTGCAGTGGCCGCGTCGAGAGCACCACCCCGACCAGCACCGCCCCCACGCCGGGCGCGGCCCGCAGGATCCCGTTCCCGGCTGCACCGACGTGCAGGATGTCGCGGGCGAATACCGGGATGAGCGCCGTCGCGCCGCCGAAGAGCACCGCCATCAGGTCCATCGAGATCGCCCCGAAGAGCGCCGGGTTGCGGCCGATGAAGCGGATCCCCTCGACCGCGTCGGCGAATGTCGGCTCATGGGTCGCCACGTGGGCGACCGCGACCGATCGGGCCACGAGCACCAGTGAGAGGGCGGAGACGCCGGACATGACCGCCGCCAGGACGTACGGGAGCGGGAAGCTGATCGCCTGCAGGAGGCCGCCCACCGCCGGCCCGGCGATCATCGCTGCCTGCCCCACCGAGGTGGTCAGCGCCACCGCCCGGCTGAGCGAGACGGCGGGCACCGCCGACGCGAGCAGCGGGTTCAGGGTCGGCCCGACGAACGCGTTCCCGATGCCCCATCCAAAGGCCAGCGCGTAGAGCGGGAGCACCGACGAGTCGCCGGCGGCCGCATCGATCGCCAGCACGACCGCCACGAGCGCGGTCACCGCAAGCCCCGCGCCGGCCACCAGGCGCCGGTCGTGACGGTCAATCACGTGCCCGGCGGGCAGCGCCAGCAGGGCCGCCGGGATGAACTCGGCGAGGCCGAGCAGGCCGAGGACGAGCGGGTCGTGCTGGCGCTGATAGGCCTGCCAGCCGAGCGCCGTGACCGTGGCGCCCATGGAGAGGCTGGACAGGAGCTCGACCGCCACCAGGACGGCGACGGTGCGGTCGCGCAGGAGCGCCCGCGTTGTCGTCGCCGGCTCCATGCGCACGCCGCTAGCGCGCGACCAGCTCGCGCGTCTGCTGGACGTCCCGGTGCAGCTGAGCGACCAGGTCGTCGACGGAGCCGAAGCGCTCCTCGTCGCGCAGGCGGCGGGCGAACTCCAGCCGCAGCGGCGACCCATAGATGTCGCGGTCGAAGTCGAGCAGGTGCGCCTCCACCCGGACCGCCACGCGAGAGTCGGTGAAGGTCGGGTTGTAGCCCACGCTGATCGCCGCCGGATGGCTCGACGAGGGGAGATGCGCGTGGCCGGCGTACACCCCTCGGCCGGGCAACACGCTGCGGCCGAGCGGTTCCAGGTTGGCGGTCGCGAAGCCGAGCCCGCGGCCGCGGCCGTCACCACGCACGACCGTCCCCTCCAGCCATGGCGGCCGGCCGAGTAGCTCGGCAGCCAGCTCGACCTGGCCGTCGCCGATCAGGTCGCGGATCCGCGACGAGCTGACCACCCCGCCCTGCAGCTCCAGGAGCGGCAGCTCGGTGACCTCGAACCCCAGCTCGGCTCCCGCCTTACGCAGTGTCTCGACGGTGCCCTGGGCGCGGTGGCCGTAGCGGTAGTTGTGGCCGACGGCGACGTGCGCTGCACCGAGGCGGTCGACCAGAACCTCCGAGGCGAAGCGGTCGGCCTCGATCTGCGAGAACTCGAGGGTGAACCGGACCACCACCATCTCGTCGACCCCCAGCTTGCCGGCCAGGGCGGCGCGCCGCTCCAGGGTGGAGAGCTCGAACGGCGCCAGCTCGGGTCGAAGCACGGTCGCCGGGTGCGGATAGAAGGTGACCACGGCGGCGGTCAGATCGCGCGCCACCGCCGCCTGCTCGACGGCGGCCGCAATCACCTGCCTGTGGCCGAGGTGGACCCCGTCGAAGCTGCCGAGGGCCACCGACCGGCGTCCGCCTCGGACGTCCGCCAACTCGATCAGCCTCATGCGAACACCGCCAGCGGGCGCAGCTGCCCCTCCTGCTCGCGGGCGACCGCCAGCAGCTCGCCGGCGGCGATCAGGGCAACCGTCCCCTCATGCCCGGCGCCGGGGATCGGCCGGCCGTGGGAGATGGCCACCCGCTCCCCGGCCGAGAGCTCGTGTGTGGCCAGGTGCGGGAGCGCGCGGGCCGGTGGGATCAGGCAGAGGTCCGGTGCGTCGAGGATGCGCTCCGGAGGCGCTGCGTCCTCGACCGAGAACGGCCCGACGGCCAGCCGCCGGAGCGCCAGGCAGTAGGCGCCGGCAGTGGTCGCGTCGCCGAGGTCGGCCGCAACCTGGCGGACGTAGGTGCCCTTGGAGCAGGCGATCTCGATCTCTGCCTGCTGCGCCTCGCCGTCCCAGGAGCGCACCTCGAGCAGGTCGATGCACACGCGGCGGGACGGTGTCTCGACCGTCTCACCGCGGCGTAGCCGGCGGTATGCCCGCTCGCCGTCCACGTGGACCGCGGAGGCCGCCGGCACCCGCTGATCGAGTTCGCCGACCAGATCCTCGGCCGCCAACCGCACCGACTGCTCGTCGGTTGTCCCGCTGCCCGGCGTGATCTCGCCCTCCGGGTCGAGCGTGCTCGACCGGGCGCCGAACTGGACGGTCGCCCGGTAGCGCTTGTCGAGGCCGGAGAGAAACGTCGCCAGGCGGGTCGCACGCCCGGCTAGCACGAGCAGCAGGCCGGTGGCGAATGGGTCGAGCGTGCCCGCGTGGCCGAGCTTTCGGCCGAGCGCCGGGCGCAGCGAGTGAAGGACGGCAAACGAGGACGGACCGGCAGGCTTGTCGACCAGGACCAGACCGCTGATGTCGCTCATGGGCGCAGACTACGCGGCCGACTCGGCGAGCTGCGCAGAGATCTCGGCCAGGATGAAGCTGCGGATCTCGTCCACGGTGCCAGGATGCGCGAAGCCCGCCGCCTGCTTGTGCCCGCCGCCGGACGCCTGGCGGGCCACCTGCGAGACGTCGATCGCGCCTCGCGAGCGGAGCGAGACGCGGTTGGCGGTGATCGTCCCATCGGGCAGCGGCAGTTGCTCGCGGATCAGGCCCGCCACCTCGACGCCCTCGACCGCCCGCAGGTTGTCGATCAGACCCTCGGTGGTCGCCTCGTCGCCCCCCGCCAGGCGCAGGTCGTCGCGCGTGACGTGGGAGATGAGCACCTTCCCGTCCTGGTAGGAGACCGCGTTTGTGATCACCCGGCCAAGCAGCAGGAGCTTGCCGAACTGCATGCTCTCGAAGACACGCTCGAACACCTTGTGCACGTCGGCGCCGGCCTCCACCAGGCGCGCGCCCAGGCGCAGGGCGTCGGGGCTTGTCGTGCGGTACTGAAAGCGTCCGGTGTCGGTGACCAGCCCGACGTAGAGGGCCTCGGCGATCTGTGGGGTCAACTCGACGCCCAGCCCGTCGAATACCGACGCCAGGATGTGCGCGGTCGAGGAGGCCGAGCCGAGCACCAGGTTGACGTCGCCGAAGCGGCTGTTGTCGTGGTGGTGGTCGACGTCGATCACCTGCGCCGCCGCCTCCCGAAGCTCGCGGTGCTCCGGCCCCAGCCGCCGCTCGTTGCCGCAGTCGACCGCAAGCAGCGTCCACCCCGCCAGCGTGGCCGGGTCGATCCGCCGCTCGAGGCCGCTGGTGTCGAGGAAGCTCACCTCGTGCGGGATCGACGAGTCCTCGTGCAGGTATGTCCGCACGTCCTTGCCGAGGCTGCGCAATGCCATCGCTGACGCCGACATCGAGCCGATCGCGTCGCCGTCCGGGTTCTCGTGGGTCGCGACCAGCACGCGATCGGCCGCGGAGAGGGCCGCGACCACCTGATCGAGGTCGTGCGAGGGCGTGGAGTCGGTCATCAAGCGTCTTCGTGCGCTGTCGGCGCAGCCTGTCCCATCAGCTCGTTCAGCCGCAGTGCACGATCGAGTGTCTCATCATATCGGAAGGTCAGCAAGGGGGTGCGCTTGAGATGGAGGTCGCCGGCGACGCGTCGCTGCAGCGTCCCCTTGGCCCGCTCGAGCGCCCGCATACCGGCCGTCCGCTTCTTCTGGCTGCCCAGCACGCTCACGTAGACGATCGCCTGGCTGACGTCGCCGGAGGCCCGGACGGCGGTCACGGTGACAAAGCCGAGGCCGGGGTCGGCGAGCTGCTCGATGGCGTCCGCGAGCACCTGGCGCAGCGCCTCGTTGACGCGCCGCATCCGGTCGGTCAAGCGTTCTCGTGTCACAGATCCCCTTCCACCGACAGCACCGTCCGCGTCACGCTGGCCAGTTCGTACTCCTGGGCCGAAAGGTAGCGCTGGGCGTCCTCGAGGGCTTGCACGGCGTCCCCGTGGCTGCGGCGGACGACTGCCATGGTGAGGCGTGCGCGCTGCCAGAGGTCGTGGAAGTCGACCTCCGCCACCGAGCAGCCGAACCGCCGCTCGAGCTGCGCCTTGGTGTGGCGGAGATGCCGGCGCTTGTCCTTCAGCGACTCGCCCTCGCGGATGTGGATCTCGAAGCTGAGGATGCCGACGAATCCGGATGCCACGCGTGGAACGCTAGTTGTCGCGGCGGCGACCACAAACTGCTGCGACGCCGTCACGGAGCGGTGTCGTGGAACATAGGGGCCTGGCCCCGTTGTTCCATCGTCAGGCCGAGCGGGCGACTTCCTTGACGGTGTAGTCCTCGAGCACGTCGCCTTCCTTGACGTCGTTGAAGTTCTCGAGCGTCAGGCCGCATTCGAATCCCTGGGCCACCTCACGGGCGTCGTCCTGGAACCGCTTCAGCGTCTCGATGCGGCCGTCGTGGACGATCGTGCCGTCGCGAATCACGCGCACCTGAGCGCCGCGCTGGATGACCCCCTGCGTGACCATGCAGCCGGCGATCGTGCCGACGCGCGAGGCCCGGAACGTCTGCCGCACCTCGGCCTCGCCGAGCACCTCCTCGACCTGCTCCGGCGAGAGCATGCCGATCAGCGCCTGCTGAATGTCCTCGGTCAGCTTGTAGATCACGCGATAGGTTCGGATGTCGACGCCCTCACGCTCGGCGAGCGCCCTCGCCTCGGCGTTCGGCCGCACATTGAAGCCGACGACAATCGCGTTCGAGGCCGCCGCCAGGTTGACATCGGAGGCAACGATGCCGCCGACGCCGGAGTGGATCACCCGCACCGCCACCTCGTCGTGCTGGATCTTCTCGAGCTCGCTGATGGCGGCCTCCACCGAGCCCTGGACGTCCGCCTTGATGACCAGGTTGAGCTCCTTGACGGCCCCCTCCTGCATGGCGCTGAAGAGATCCTCCAGGCTAACCGAGCTGGAGCGCCGGGCGAGCGCCTCGGCGCGCACCCGCTGGGCGCGCTGCTGGGCGGTCTGGCGGGCGATCCGCTCGTTCTCGACCACCCGGCAAAGCTCACCCGCGGTGGGTGGTCGGTCGAAGCCGAGGATCTCCACCGGAACACCCGGGCCGGCCTCCTTGACGCGGCGGCCGTTGTAGTCGTTGAGCGCCTTCACCTTGCCCCAGGCGTCACCGGCGACGGCGGCGTCGCCGACCCGCAGCGTTCCCCGCTGGACGAGCACCGTGGCCACCGGGCCGCGCCCGACGTCCAGCCGCGACTCGATGATCACACCGGTTGCGCTGGCGTCCGGGTTTGCCTTCAGGTCGAGCACGTCGGCCTGGAGGAGGATCGAGTCGAGCAGCTTGTCGAGGTTCGTGTGCGCCTTTGCCGACACGTCCTCGAAGATCGTGTCGCCGCCCCACTCCTCGGGCTGCAGCCCATGCTGGGTCAGCTCGGTGCGGGCTCGCTCCGGGTTGGCGTCCTCGCGGTCGATCTTGTTGACGGCGACGACGATTGGCACACCTGCGGCGCGGGCATGGTCGATCGCCTCCACCGTCTGCGGCATCACCCCGTCGTCGGCGGCCACCACCAGGACGGCCACGTCGGTCACCTTCGCACCGCGCGCACGCATGGCGGTGAACGCTTCATGGCCGGGGGTGTCCAGGAAGGTCACCTTGCGCCCGTCCGGCACGTCCACCTGGTAGGCGCCGATGTGCTGGGTGATCCCGCCGGCCTCGGTCGTGACCACCGACGACTCGCGGATCGAGTCGAGCAGGGTCGTCTTCCCGTGGTCGACGTGGCCCATGATCGTGACCACCGGCGGCCGCGCCTGCAGGCTGTCCTCGGGATCGTCGAACGTCAGCTCCTCGTCGACCTCGTCGCTGGCGTGCTGGATCGTGATCTCGCGCTTGAGCTCGCTGCCGATCAGCTCCACCGCGTCGTCGCTGAGCGACACCGTGAGGGTGACCATCTCGCCCGCGGACATCATCATGGTGATGATCCGTGCCGGCGAGATGCCGAGCGCGTCGGCCAGGTCCTTGACGGTCACGCCGGAAGGCACCTTGACCGGACCGGTCGGCGCCTCGACCTCCTTCTTCTGCTCCGGACGCGGCCCGCGGTCGCGCCGCTGCGAGGGCTTGCGGCCAGCCTGGGCGTCGATCACCACGCGCCGCTTGCGGCCGGGCGCCGCGCCGCGCTGGGGACGGGCATGGCGGGCCGGCTGGCCCGGCTCCTGAGCCGGTTTTGCGGCCTTGGCGCCGTAGACGCGCTTGGCCTCGTCCTCGTCGACGACGTCGTCGGGACGCGGTTCGGCTGGGGCTTCCGTCTCGGCCGGGGCTGCCGGCTCGGGCGGGGTCGCCTGCTCTGTGGGTCGTTTTGCCATCAGACGGAATCCTTCCACGGCGTCCCGGCAGGCTCAAGCCGGAGCCGTTCCTCGAGCGACGCAAGGCCAGACACCGGCTGTCGTAGCCGGCGGGCCAGCGCG
>DASUHT010000037.1:0-22514 GCA_036273335.1 Gaiellales bacterium
GGAAATGCAAGCGGTGAATCCAGGGTGCCGGGCACCCTGGATTCATGCTCGCTAGTTGCGGTAGGCGTCGATCAGCACCTGGGCGACCTCGGGCCGGCTGAACTCCGGCGGCGGCATCTCGCCCTGGCCCAGCATCTCGCGCACCTTCGTGCCCGACAGGTGGACGTGGTCCTCCCCGGGGTGCGGGCAGGTCTTGGCCGATCCCATGTTCCCGCACGTCCGGCAGAAGAACGTATGGTCGAAGAACATCGGCTCGATGTCCAGCTCGTGGGGCTCGAAGTCGTCGAAGATCAGGTGCGCGTCGTAGGTGCCGTAGTACGACCCCACGCCCGCGTGGTCACGTCCGACGATGAAGTGCGAGCAGCCGTAGTTCTTGCGGCAGATCGCGTGCCACACCGCCTCCCGCGGTCCCGCGTAGCGCATCGCGGCGGGGAACGCCGACAGCATCGTGCGGTCAGCCGGGTAGTAGTTCTCGAGCAGGACCTCGTAGCAGCGCACGCGCACCTCGGCGGGCACGTCGTCACCCTTGGTCTTGCCGACCAGCGGGTGCAGGAGCAGGCCGTCAACCGTCTCCAGGGCACACTTCTGGATGTACTCGTGCGCCCGGTGGACCGGGTTCCTGGTCTGGAAGCCGACGACGCGGCTCCAGCCGCGCTCGGCGAAGGCGGCGCGGGTCTGGGCCGGGTCCGCGTGCAGCGCCGGGAAGGCCGGCTCGGGCCGCGCGAAGACGGTCACCGGGCCGCCGACCAGCGTTGATCCCTCGGCGTACACCTGGGCCACCCCGGGGTGTGCCTCCTCGGTCGTCCGGAAGACCTTGGCCGCCTCGTTCTGGCGGTCGGCCTCGAAGACCTCGGCGACGTCGAGCACGGCGAGCAGCCCGCCCTCATACCCCTCCAGCGCCAGGCGATCGCCCTGCGGCTGCGTCTCCACCGCCAGGGTGACCGGGATCGCCCAGGCCAGCCCGCTGGCCAGGTGCATCTCCTCGACCGCCGCGGTGTAGTCGTCGCGGGTCATGAACCCGGTCAGTGGCGACAGTGCGCCGGAGGCGATCATGTCCAGGTCGGCCGTCTGCTTCTCGGTCAGCTTGACGCGGGGCAGGCGCCCGGCCTCCTCGGCCAGCGCCGATGCGTCGTCGCCGGTGACCGTGCGGTCGACCAGCGTCCCCCCGTGCGGCGCGATCAGCGTCGAGCCATGGGTGGCGGTTTGCGGCATCAGGCGACGGCCTCCTCGCGGGCCGGCTCGATGAAGCCCAGCCGCTCCAGCTCCGCCAGGAGGAAGGCGGCCGACTGCTCCGGCCGCTGGCCTTCGGTGTGGATCACGATCTCGGCATGCTGCGGCGCCTCGTACGGATCCGAGATGCCCGTGAACTCCTTGATCTCGCCCGATCGCGCCTTGGCGTAGAGGCCCTTGATGTCCCGCCGCTCGCACTCCTCGAGGGTGGTCGCGACGTACACCTCGACGAACCGGTCGTTGATCATCTCGCGGACCATGTCGCGGGTCTCGCGGTACGGCGAGATGGCGGCGCAGACGACGCAGGCGCCGTGCCGGGTGAGCAGCTTGGCGACGAACCCGATGCGGAGGATGTTGGTGTCGCGATCCTCGCGGGAGAATCCCAGGCCCTTGGACAGGTTCGTGCGGACGACGTCGCCGTCCAGGTGCTCGACCAGGGTGCCGCGCCGCTCGATCTCGGGGCCGACCAGCTGGGCGATGGTGCTCTTGCCTGACCCGCTGAGGCCGGTGAACCAGAGCGTGAATCCGCTGTTCTCGTTCGTCACTGGGGATGGTCCTTTCGCTGTTTGGAAGTTTGCCGAGGGGAAATGGCGCCTTAGCTGTTGCCGTGCAGCCCGCACTCCAGCTTGCCCGTCCCGCGCCAGCGGCCCGATCGCTCCTCGGCCGCCGCGCCGGTCACCGACGTGGTGCACGGAATGCACCCGATCGACGGATACCCGTGGTCGTGCAGGGAGTTGTAGGGGATGCCATGCCTCCAGATGTAGCGCCACACGTCGCGACTGGTCCAATCGGCAAGGGGTTGTACCTTGACCACGCCGCGGCGTTCGTCCACCTCGATCTTCCGTGCATTGTGCCTCGTTGTCGACTGTTCGCGTCGAATTCCCGTCACCCAGGCGTCCATTCCCTCGAGGGCGCGAGTCAGCGGCGCGACCTTGCGAATTCCGCAGCAGGCATCGGGATCCCGCTCCCAGAGCCGAGCTCCGTGCGTCTCGGCCTGCTCGTCGACGGTCAATTCGGGGTCAATACGAATAAAGTTAATCGGATAACGGGAAATCAACCGTTCCCGCGTCTCGTACGTCTCCGGAAAGAGCAGGCCGGTGTCGAATTCGACCACCCGCATGTCCGGTGCGACCTCCGACAGCATGTGCACGAGCACGGAGCTCTGCTTCTGCCAGGAGCAGGTCATGACGATATGGCCGGCGAACCGGTCGGCCGCCCAGCGGAGCACGTCCTCGGCCTGACGCTCCTCGAACTCGTCGGCCAGGCGCGCAGCCTCCTCGCGGTCGATCGGGAGGGTGCTGCTCATCGGCTGCTGCGGTCGGTCGGCAGGTCGCGCAGGAGCAGGCTGGCCATCGTGTCGGAGCGCAGCCCAAGACGCAGCGTCTCCAGCGGGATGACCTCCTCCGGCGGGATGTTCCCGAGGTTCACATCCGAGCCCAGGTGGTGGATGAACCACGCCTGCTGGTCTTTCTGGGGTGCCTCGAACAGCAGGTCGTCGACGGGGATCTCGTGCACGATCTCGTCGATCAGGCCGCTTCGCACCTCGCCGGTGCCGCGGAAGATGCCCGCGGTCCCGCCCTCGCGGGCCTCCGTGATCACCTTGGACGCGCCGGCCGCCAGCTCCTCCTTGATCCAGAGCACCCACTGGTACGGGGCGTATACGCACTCGGCGTCCTTGGAGCCGACCTCGGAGAGGACGACGTACTCGTCCGCGAGCGCCGAGATCAGCTCCAGCTTGGAGTCGCGCTCGATCTGGATGGTGCCGTCGGACACCTCCACGTGGGTGAAGCCGTAGCCTGCCGTCCAGCGCCGGAACTCCTCCACACGGCCGCGGGCGATGGCCGCCTCGAGCAGCGTGCCGCCCGACATCACGGGCACCCCCGCGGACTGGTACAGGCGCACCTTGTCGGCCAGGTTGCCGGTGACATAGGACGTGCCCCAGCCCAGCTTGACGATGTCCACGTAGTCGCCGGCGGTCTCCAGCAGCCCCTCGACCTCGACCAGCGACATCCCCTTGTCGATGACGTGCGTCCAGCCGCGCTCGCGCGGCTTGGCCGGGCGCATCGGCAGTCCCAGGAACTCCTCAACCATGCCGCGTCGCCTCCCTCACAGCTTCTCGTAGATGGATTCGTCGAGGCGCTTTCGCGCCTCCGCCTGGACGTTCTCGTAGAGGCTCTCGCCATGCGTGTCCATGCCCACGATCAGCGGCCCGAAGTCGCGGACGCGGAACTTCCACAGGCATTCCGGCATCAGGTCCTCCCACTCGACCTGCTCGATCTCCTCGATCTGGGTCGTCTCCAGCGCGGCAGCGCCGCCCACGATCGCGAAGTACACCCCGCCGTGCTGGCGCAGCGGCTCCAGCGCCTCCGCCAGCAGGCCGCCCTTGCCGATGATCGCGCGCACCTGGTGATCGCGCACGAGCCCCTCCGTGAATCTGCTCATGCGGGCCGAGGTGGTGGTGCCGATGCACATCGGCTCGTAGCGGCCGTCGGCGATCTTGCGGACGTTCGGCGCCGTGTGCAGGAGCGCCGCGCCGGCCAGCGACATCGGCGGCTCCTGGCCACCGTCGAAGATGCGGATCTGGGTGGCGTCGCGGATGCCGATGATGTGCCCCTGGATGGTCACCGTGTCGCCGGCGTGCAGCTCCCGGACGGCCTCCTCGACGGTCGGGAACTCGATCTCATGGTGGGCCATCAGGCCTCCCGATCCATATCGACCGCGCCGTCGGCGGCGATGTGGGCGGTCGCCCGCCGTGCCGCCCAGCACTGGTAGTTGACCGCCACCGGATTCAGCGTGATGTGGGTGTGTGCCTGCTCCACGTGCACCGAGAGCACGGTGGTATCGCCGCCCAGCCCCATCGGCCCGACGCCGGTCTCGTTCAGGAGCTGGAAGAGATCGCGCTCGAGCGCCGCCACGTCGGGGTCGGGGTTGACCGTCCCCACCGGATGGGCGATCGCCTCCTTGGCCAGGTGCATGGCCAGGTCGGCAGAACCGCCGATGCCGACGCCGACGATGCCGGGCGGGCAGGGCTTGCCGCCGGCGCCGACGACCGAGTCGAGGACGAAGCGCTTGATCGCCTTCACGCCGTCGGCGGGGACGAGCATCTTGAGAAAGCTCATGTTCTCGGAGCCCGATCCCTTGGGGACGCACTTCACATCGAGGCCGTCCCAGTCGGGCACGAACTGCCAGTGGATGTGCGGGATCCGGTGGCCGGTGTTGTCGCCGGTCGCCTCCCGGGTCAGCGTGTGCACCGTGTTCGAGCGCAGCGGGTGCTCCAGCGTCGCCCGCCGCGTGCCCTCGCGGAGCGCCTCCTCGATTCGCGCCGGGTGGAGCGGGAATCGCTCGCCGACCCGGGCGTAGTAGACGGCAAGGCCGGTGTCCTGGCAGACCAGGTTCTTCCGCTCATCGGCCACCGTGACGTTGGTGTTGATGGTCTCCAGGATCCGCTTGCCGACGGGGTGCGTCTCCCGCTCGGAGGCGTCCCGGAGGGCGTCGCGCAGATCCTGCGGGATGTCCTTGAGCGCCCACACGTAGAGGTGCGCGGCGGCGTCCTCGACGGTCTGCTGCAGTGCGGGTTCGGTGGTGATGCTCACTCGCGTCCTTTCGCTATCCGGCGGCCGTCTGTGCGGCCGCCCTGCCGGCCCGGCGGCCGAAGACGACGCAGTCCAGCAGGGAGTTGCCCATCATCCGGTTGCGTCCGTGCACCCCGCCGCTGATCTCGCCGGCGGCGAACAGCCTGCCCACCGCCGTCCGGCCGTCTCCGTCGATCTCCAGTCCGCCGTTCTGGTAGTGAAGCACCGGGTAGGTCAGGAGCGGTTCGGTCAGCGGGTCGACGCCGGCTGCCCGGTAGCGCCTGAGCATGTACGGCAGCACCTCGGCGGCGATCGCCGGGTCGATCGGAGTGGTGTCCAGGAGCACCGCCGGCCGGCCGTCCGGCGTCTCCAGCCCGCGGCCTTCGTCGCATTCGCGGATGATTGCCTCGGCCACCGTGTCGCGCGGCGCCAGCTCGTCGACGAACCGCTCGCCGTGGGCGTTTCGCAGGAGCGCGCCATAGGCGCGGGTCGTCTCGGGGATCGAGTAGCCCTGCATCGACGGCGGCCAGGCGCCGCCGTTGGGGTGGTGCTGGAGCGCGTCCAGGTCGCGTACGCGGGCTCCCAGCTCGCGCGCGATCTCGGTCGTCTCGCCGGTCGCGCCGGGCTGGTTGGTGGTCAGCACGCCGGCCCGCCGGGCCTCGGCGTAGCAGCGGCCGCCCGCCGCCAGCACGACCGATCCGGCGTCCACCGAGCGCCGCTCGCCGGCCTGCTCGACGATCGCCCGCAGGTGGCCGTTTGGCTCCTCGAGGGCGATCAGCGGCGTGTGGTCGGCGATCTCGACGCCGGTGCCGGAGATCGCGCCGCGAAGCGCGCTTGCGATCGCGTGGCCGGTCCGGTCGCCGACCTGCAGGAGGCGCTTGCGCGACGCCCCGCCGCAGCGCGCCAGCCGGTAACCCGATCCCTCGCGGGAGAAGGCCACCCCCAGCTGCTCCAGCCAGGCGATCGCCTCCGGCGCCTCGCCGGTCAGGATCTCGACCAGGTGCGGGTCGGCGGTGTCGTGGGAAGAGGAGATGACGTCCGCCGCGTGCTGCTCGGGCGAGTCGTCCGCCCCGACTGCGGCCTGGATCCCGCCCTGCGCCTTGCCGGTGTTGCAGGAGGCCCTGGAGCCCTTCGTGATCAGGAGCACCCGGGCGCCCGTCGAGGCGGCTGCCCAGGCGGCTGCGAGGCCCGCCCCGCCGCTCCCCACGACGAGCACGTCAGTCGTCTGCGATTGCCGTCCCATCCGCCCATCCTACAGAAGTAACGCTAATCCAGCGAATAAGACTGACTTATGGACATCAGCGTCTCGGGAAGCTCTGGCTGTCCCCCCGGCGTCCATGGCAGCACGAGCGGATCGCCGTCGTAGCGGGGGATCACGTGGACGTGGTAGTGGAACACGGTCTGCCAGGCGGCGGCGCCGTTCGACTGCATGATCGTTACCCCGTCCGCTCCCAGTCCGGACATCGCCCGCCCGGCCAGGTCGCGGGCGACCCGGGCGCAGGCGGCGAGGTCCCCGTCTGCCACCTCGTGGATGTCGGCGGAATGCGTCCGCGGGATCACCAGCACATGCCCGCGGGTGGCCGGAAAGATGTCCATGATCGCCACCGTCCGGTCGTCCTCGTATACCCGCACCGAGGGCAGGTCGCCGGCCACGATCGAGCAGAAGATGCAGTCGCTCACGGTGGGATTCTGGCACATGGCCGGGTACGCTCTCGCTGTGCAGGACTCCTGCGACGTCACCATCTCGATCGTCTCCGGCGGCAATTCGGAGCTGCTGCAGGCATGCCTTCGTTCGCTGCCCCGGGCGGCGGCAGAGGTCTCGACGCACGCGGTCGTCGTCGACAATGCGTCCGGCGGCGCGCTCGACGCCGTCGCCCGCGAGCATCCCGAGGCCACGTTCGTGACCAGCACCCTGCGCCGCGGGTTCGGGGCGAACCACAACCTCGCCCTGCGCGACGCCGGCGGGCGCTATCTGTTCGTCCTCAACGACGACACCGAGCTCGGGCCGGGGTGCCTCGACCGGCTGGTGCGGTTCATGGACGGCAATCCCGACGTCGCCTGCGCCGGGCCGCGGGTCGTCTACGGCGACGGCCGTCGCCAGCCGTCGGCCTTCCACTTCCCCACACCCACGCGGGTTGCCATGACATCGCTGACCCTGCAGCGGGCCGGCTGGGTGATGTCGGACACCGATCGCATCCGCCGCGTCGACTGGGTGCACGGCTGCGCGATGCTGGTGCGGCGCGAGGACTTCCAGCGGCTCGGCGGCTTCGACGAGGGGTTCTACATGTACCTGGAGGACGTCGACCTCTGCCGCCGGCTCGCGGCCGCGGGCCGGGCGGTCGCATTCTTCCCCTACTCCTGGCTGGCCCACCTGGAGAACGCGAGCACCGCATCCAACCCGGAGCGCCGGATCTACCAGCATGCGCGCAGTCGCAGCCGCTACGCGCGGAAGCACCACGGGGCGGTCGCCGAGCGGTCGGTGCAGCTCCTGACCGCCGGCATGTTCCTGGGCCGGATCGGGGCGTCGGCGCTTTGCCGCCGCGACCCCGAGGAGCGGGTGCGCTTCCGGACGAACCTGCGGGCATCGCTTCGCCCAGGCGGTCGGCCGGCGGTCGAGGAGGCCGCCGCCGAGTACAACCAGGGGGCGGCGGCGTGAGCGGCCGGCTGCTGGTGACGGGCGGCTCCGGGTTCATCGGATCGGCATTCGTGCGGGCGGTCGCGGCGGACGGTGCGCGGGTGCTGAACCTCGATGCCGGCACCTATGCAGCGGACGAGCGGCGTCTCGCCCAGGCGCCGGAGGGTGCGGTCGAGACGGTCCGCGGCGACGTCCGCGACGACGCGCTCGCCGAGCTGGTCGCGCGCGAGCGTCCGAGCGCGATCGTCCACTTCGCCGCCGAGTCCCACGTGACCCGCAGCGAGAACGCCGCCGACGAGTTCTTCGCGGTCAACGTCGAGGGCACGCGTCGTGTGCTCGAGGCGGCGATGGCGGCGGGCGTCCCGCGTGTCCTGCACGTCTCCACTGACGAGGTGTACGGGCCGTGCCCGGGAGCGCCGTTCCGGGAGCAGGACAAACTGGCGGGCGAGGGACTCGCGACCTCCGCCTACGCCCGCTCGAAGGCGCTCGCGGACGATCTCGCGCAGACCTATGCCGACCGCCTGGACGTGGTCGTGGTGCGGCCGACCAATACCATTGGGCCCTGGCAGCACCCCGAGAAGGCGGTGCCCCGGTGGGCCACGCGGGCGCTCCGAGGCGAGCGCCTGCCGGTCTGGGGCGACGGCGGACAGGTGCGCGACTGGATGTACGTCGACGACGCGGTAGGCGGCATCAAGATCGTCCTCGCGCGGGGCCGGCGGGGCGAGGTCTACAACCTCGGCCCGGCTGCCCAGGGGACGTCGAACCTGGAGATGGCGCGCCTCGTCGCGAGCGCCGCGGGCGGCGGCGAGGACCGCGTCTACCTCTCCCACTACGACCGGCCCGAGCACGACCGCCGCTATGCCGTCGACCCGGCCCGGGCGGCCGCGCTGGGCTGGCGGCCGGCCTACGACCTGCCCCGAGCGGTCGCCGAGACGGTCGCCTGGTACCGGGCCAACCGCGCCTGGTGGGCGACCCTGGTCGACGACGCCGAGACGCTCTATGCCGACTGACGCCTCGGCCATCCCGGGCGTCCTGATCGAGTGGCCGCAGGTGCACGCGGACGGCCGCGGCCGCTTCGCCGAGCTTTACCGGGCGGCGGCGATGCCGCAAGGCTTCGCCCAGTCCAACCACTCGCGGTCGGCGCCCGGCGTCCTGCGCGGCCTCCACTACCACCGCAATCAGGACGACCTCTGGTACGTCGTGCGTGGGCGCGCCCAGGTGGCGCTGGCCGACCTCCGCGTTCCCGGCCCCGACCCGGTGGTCGAGACGCACGTCCTGGACGGCGAGCAGCCGGCGACGATCTACATCCCGCGCGGGGTCGCCCACGGCTACCTGGCGCTCAGCGAGCTCGACCTGATCTACTGGGTAACGGCCGAGTACGACCCGTCCGACGAGCTCGGGGTCGCCTGGGACGATCCGTCGCTGGGCATCCGCTGGCAGCTCGACGGGACGCCGGTGGTGAGCGAGCGGGATGCGGCCAACCCGGCCCTGGAATGGGAGCGGATCCCGTCGTTTGCGTGACCGGGGCGGGGGGCCAGGTCGGCCTGGCGCTTCGCGAGTGGCTGCCCGGGGCGCGCTACCTGGGCCGGGCCGACCTGGACATCACCGATCCCGAGGCGGTCGCGCGCGTGCTCCCTGGAGCGGCCGTCGTCATCAACTGCGCAGCCATCACCGACGTCGACGGCTGCGAGCGCGACCCGCAGGCGGCGGATCGCGTGAATGCGGCCGGGGCGGCCAACGTCGCCGCGGCCGGCGCCCGCGTCATCCAGCTCTCGACCGAGTACGTGTTCGACGGCGAGCTCGAGCGGGAATACCGGGAGGACGACGAGCCGCGGCCCCGTTCGGCCTATGGTCGGTCGAAGCTGGCCGGCGAGCGGGCGGTGCTGGCGGCGGGCCCGAACCTGGTCGTCCGCACGTCGTGGGTGTACGGGGAGGGCCGGAACTTCCTGCGCGCGATCCAGGCCGCCGACCGCGCCGGCCGCGAGCTGCGGGTCGTCGACGACCAGTGGGGGCGCCCGACATGGGCCCGCGACCTGGCCCGGGCGCTGGCCGGCCTGGCGGTCGCCGACGGGCCGGCCGGCATCGTCCACTTCGCGGGCGACGGCGAGCCTTGCACCTGGGCCGATCTGGCCGAGCTGGCGGTCGGCCGGCCGGTGCTGCGGATCTCGACCGACGAGTGGGGCGCGCCGGCGCCACGGCCGCGACGGGCGGTGCTGGCCCTCGACCAGGCGCGCAGCCTGGGGCTGCCTCTGACAGACTGGCGCACGTCGGTGGCGAGCTATCTGGAGGCTGCGGCGTGAAGGGCGTGGTGCTGGCGGGCGGATTCGGGACGCGTCTGGCGCCGATGACCAAGGTGGTCAACAAGCATCTGCTGGACGTCTTCGACCAGCCGATGGTCTACTACCCGCTGCAGGCGCTGCGGACGGCCGGGATCAGCGACGTGGTGCTGGTGACCGGCGCCGAGATCGACCAGTTCAAGGAGCTCCTGGGCGACGGCGCGGAGCTCGGGCTGCGCCTGGAGTACGCCCGCCAGGACGGCGCCGGCGGGATCGCCGAGGCGCTCGCCCTGGCCGGTCCGCACGTCGCCGGCGACTCCCTGGTCGCGATCCTCGGCGACAACCTCTACCAGGACGATCTGACGCCCTACGTCGACGCCTTCCGTGACCAGGGCGGGGGGGCCCGGATCCTGCTCAAGCGGGTCGAGGACGCCCGCCGGTTCGGGGTCGCCACCGTCAGCGGAGACCGCATCGTCGAGATCGTCGAGAAGCCCGCCCAGCCAGCCTCCGACCTGGCGGTCACCGGGTGCTACATGTACGACCCGGCGGTCTTCGAGATCGTCGCCGGGCTGGCCCCGTCCGACCGCGGGGAGCTGGAGATCACCGACGTCAACAACGCCTACATCGCCCGCGGCGAGATGCGCTTCGATGTCCTCACCGGCTGGTGGACCGACGCCGGCACACATCCCAGCAAGCTCAAGGCGTCGATCCTGGTGGCGCTGACCAAGGGCGTCACGTTCCACGCCTGACGGCGTCGAGCCGCTGGTCGGGCGAGCCGGCGGCCGGGAAGCGGCGGGCGAGCGCGTTCAGCAGCCGGCGGTCGCCGCCCGTCACCTCCAGCACCTCGCAGCCGATCCGCCGCCGGCCGTAGTGCGCGCGCCGGGTATGCAGCACCCGCGCCCCCAGCCGCAGCATTCGCCGCTCGACTGACGCGATGACCGCCAGCCGGTCGCCGTCGCGCAGGTCGGCGTCGGTGATGAAGGCGACGCCGAAGCTGCCCACGTCGACGAGTCGGACGTCGAACTCGGTGCCGGAGGCGATTGCGCTCGCCCGCTGCACGTGCACCAGCGCGAGATCGTCCAACCGCGTCCGGGCGTGGGCGCGGGCGCCGCTGGCGGGGCGCACCGACCGCACCAGAAGCCGGGCCAGCGCGACGCCGTCCGAGTGGTAGAAGGCCGACGCCATCGCCAGATCGATGTCATGCCCGGATCCGTCGCGATGGCGCAGGCGCAGGCGCAGCGTCAGCCCCTCACGAGCATCGTCGGCGGGCACATGGGCCAGGAGCGCGTGCGCGTCCGAGGCGACGATGCGAAGGGGCAGGACGCCGCCGTCCGCGCGCAGCGCGATCAGCCGCGTCGGCTCCTCGGAGAGGATGCTGAGCGCGAGAAGCAGGCGGCGGGAGCGGGGCCGGGTGGACACAGTCTGTCCATCGGCTCGTCGGGGCGGGCGGTTGAGCCGCGGGCCGGCGAGGGGCCGGCCCGCGGACGTGCTAGCCGCCGGATGGGCTTCCGGCCGTCATCTGCTCGTCGCAGAGCCGGATCGCCTCGTCCCACCGGCGTTTCCCGAACAGCCCGGCCCGACCGCGCCCCTGCTCGGCCAGCGTCTTGATCGTCGCCGCCTTCGCCGAGTCGCGGCACTCGTTCGCCGCGATCGCGAGCAGGTCGGCTGCCCGCTTGTCGTGCCCCTCGCCCAGCAACCGCCGTGCTTCCTCGATGGTTGCGGTGACGGTGTCGTCCATGCTGCCTCCTCCGGTCATACCCGCGTGCATTTTCGCGGCGCCCGCACGCCCTGCCGGGAACTGGGTCGAATCACCCAGCGCCGCTCGAGCGGCCGCTAGCGCGCGGTCAGCATGACCAGCGCCACGACCGCCACGGTCGTCAACAGGAGGCCGGCAACGATGGCCGCCGCCCGGCGGCTGGAGATGGAGGGCTCGTTCACCTGAGGGGGTCCTGTTCCCCGATCGAAGCACACGCAGACAGGGCTTGCCACGACCAGCCGAAGGATGGGTGGAAGCACTCAGGGCGGCCCGTCGGCCATGCCGCCGGTAGACTTTGCAGTCCGAAGAGGCGATGCAGACGGCAGTACGACACCGCACGTTGAGGGGACGGCGACCGCCGCTCGCGGTTCGCCTGACCGCCCGGATGAACGGCCTCTACTGGAGGGTGTTCGCCGTCAACGCGGCGATCCTCACGGTCGCCCTGGTGCTTCTGGCGGTCACGCCGGTGACGGTCGATCGCCAGATCACCCGCGAACAGTTCCTGATCCTGCTCGGTGGGCTGGCGGTGATGGTGGTCGCGAACGCCTTGCTGCTGCGGCTGAGCCTCGCACCGCTGCGCCAGTTGACCAGTCTGATGCGGCGGGTCGACCTGCTCGAGCCGGGGCGCCGGCTGGGCGCCACCGGCACGGCCGAGGTGGCCGAGGTGATCGCCGCCTTCAACGCGACCCTGGCCAGGCTGGAGGACGAGCGGCGCTCGAGCATGGTGCGGGTGCTGTCGGCGCAGGAGGCCGAGCGGCGCCGGATCGCCCAGGAGCTGCACGACCAGATCGGCCAGAACCTGACGGCCGTGCTGCTGGACGTCGAGCGGCTGGGAGAGCAGCTGAGCGGTGGTCCGGCCGACACGCTCAAGGACATGGAGGAGCTGGTCAAGGAGATTCTCGACGAGGTGCGCCGGATCAGCTACGAGCTGCGACCGTCGGTGCTCGACGACCTCGGCCTGGTGGTGGCGATCGAGTCGCTCTGCGACGGGATCGCCCGCCGCTCGGGGCTGGAGGTCTCGCGCAGCGTCGACGACCCGCCGGCGGGGCTGGATGCCGACGCCGAGCTCGCGATCTACCGCATCGCCCAGGAGGCCCTGACCAACGCCGTCCGCCACTCCGGCTGCAGCTCGATCGCGGTCACCCTGCGCTCGACCGGTGACACGGTGGTGCTCTCGGTGCACGACGACGGCGTCGGGGTGACGGGCGCCAAGCCCGGCGGCGGCGTCCGCGGCATGCGCGAGCGGGCGGTCACCATCCACGGAACCCTGGACGTGGTCACCTCGCCGCACGGCGGCGCCGACGTCGGCCTGCGCGTTCCCACGGCGGACGTCTGATGCGCGGCGTGGGCGCCCGGCCGATCCGCGTCCTGCTGGCGGACGATCACGCGGTCGTCCGGCGGGGGCTGAAGATGGTGCTCGAGTCGGAGGACGACCTGCGGGTGGTCAGCGAGGCCAGCGACGGGTCGGAGGCGGTCCGGCGGGCAATCCAGGACGACGTCGACCTGGCGGTGCTCGACCTCTCGATGCCTGGCATGAGCGGCCTCCAGGCCACCCGTGAGCTCCTGCGGCTGCGGCCGCAGGTGAAGGTCGTGATCCTCTCGATGCACGACAACGAGCAGTACGTCGCCGAGGCGGTGCGGGCGGGCGCCGGAGCCTACGTCCTCAAGACCGACGGCGGCCGGACGCTGATCCAGGCCTGTCGCGCAGCGGCCCGCGGCGAGCCGTTCGTGCAGCCGACGCCGGGCCGGCCGCGCGCCCACGCAATCGATCGTGAGGCGCGGGCGGCCGACGTCGCGCTGACGCCGCGCGAGGCGCAGGTGCTGAGCCTGATCGCGGACGGCCATACCAGCCGGGAGATCGCGTCGGCGCTGGTGATCAGCCCGCGCACGGTCGAGCGCCATCGCGAGAAGCTGCTGAAGAAGCTGAACCTGCGAAACCGGGTGGAGCTGACCCGCTACGCCCTGCGCATGCAGCTGCTCGACCCCTGAGGGTGACTAAAAGGTGCCTGGCACCTCTCAGTCACCGGACGGCCGGAGCGCTCCGCCGATGAAGGCGAATGCGGGCAGCGTGACGCTGTTCCAGTAGACGCGGGTGTGCGCGCCCGGTCCGTAGGACACGACCGGTGGCCCCTCGGGGAGCTCCGCCACCAGTCGCTGCACGTCGCCGAACAGCGGGTCCTGGCGCCCGCACCAGATCCCGTGCTGGGTCCCGGCCAGACGAGTCCCCGATGAGGAAACGGTCGAGCGGCTGCCCCTTTTCTGTGAGCTTCGTTGCATGCCGGACGGCGGGGCAAATCCGCTCCGGCCGAAAGCGTGTAGTACCGGTGGTTGTCCGACGCCTCGCGCTCCGCGGGCCGGGCAGCAAAGGAGGCTGATATGTCGCTAGGTCGTCGAATTCTCTTGTCAAGCGGTCTCTGTGCCGCCGTGTTGGGGCTCGCCGCGTGCGGGTCGTCGTCCTCATCGAGCAGCTCGACGCCACCCTCGAGCAGCGCTCCGGCGGGAACCGCCGCCGGCGCCGCTGCCGTCGACCTGGCGAACAGCTCCACGATCGGCCAGACGATCCTGGTGAGCAAGAGCGGCATGACGCTCTACAACCTGAAAGGTGAGACCGCAGGGCACCTGATGTGCACATCCCAGGCGTGCCTGACGCTCTGGTCACCGCTCTACCTGGCCGGGGGCGCCAGCGCGCCGACGGCGGTGGCGGGCATCCCGGCCTCCAAGCTGGGCACGGTTCAGCGCCCGGGAGGCAAGGTTCAGGTCACCTTCAACGGGTCGCCGCTGTACACGTTCGCCGGCGACACGAGCCCTGGCCAGACGAAGGGCCAGGACCTGACCGATAACTTCGGGACATGGTTCGTCGTCACCAAGTCAGGCTCCAGCCCGGCCACAGGCTCGGGCGGAGGCACCACCAGCTCGAGTGGCGGTTCGACCTCGAGCGGGGGCAGCTGGAGCTAGATCCTCTCTTCAACCGGGCGCCGGCCCGAGGCTTTCGCCTCCGGCCGGCGCCCGGTACTTAGCGGGTCGGTGCCGCCGCCCAGTCTGCGGGCACGTCCGACCCGCCCTCCTGGGTGATCCTGCCCCGAACCTGGACGAAGGCGGGGTGACCGACCACTGCGCCGGCGACCAGCGCCTCCCCCTGGCGGAACAGCGTCGAGCGCTCGATCAGGTTCGCCGGGGCATACGAGAAGAGCTACGGCTGGGCCTCCTCGAAGACGCGGCCGCTGCCGGTGACGACGTGGAAACGTGTGCGGGTGCGGAGGCTCCCGTGCTCGGACGACGACACCACCTCCGGCCCCTCGCGGAGCTCCATCCGGCTCTCGATGACCTGGCCGAGCACCGGGGCGCCGGCGGTCTCCAGCTCCACGTAGGAGCCCGGCTGGACGGGGGCATCGACCGACGCTTCGAGCTCGAACCCGCGTCCGTCCAGGGACCGCGTGACGGGTGCCACAGAGGCCTCGAGCTGGCGCCGCAGGTCTCCGTCGGGCCGGTCCATGGCCGGGCAGCGTAGCCGCTCATGGGAGGGCCGTCGACCGCGGCTGTGCGATCATCCGCGCGTGGACGAATACGCCCGCATCAATCGCAGCTACTGGGACGAGCGGGCACCCGCGCACGCCGCCTCGCCCGACTACGCCGTTGCCCGCTTCGCCGACGACCCGCAGTTCCTGAGCGACGTCGTCCGCTACGACCTTCCTCGGCTGGGCGAGATCTCGAGCCTCGACCTCGTGCACCTGCAGTGCCACATTGGCACCGACACGGTCTCGCTGGCCAGGCTGGGTGCCCGCGTCACCGGCGTCGACCTCTCGGCCCCTGCGCTCGAGGAGGCGCGACGGCTCGCCGCTGCCGCCGGCGTCGACGCGTCGTTCGTGCAGGCCGAGCTCTACGACGCGCCGCGAGCGCTCGGCGACGCACGTTTCGACATGGTGTACACCGGAATTGGCGCCCTCTGCTGGCTGCCGGACATCCACCGCTGGGCCGAGATCGTCGCGGCGCTCCTTCGCCCCGGTGGCAGGCTGCACATCCGGGAGGGCCATCCGGTGCTCTGGTCGCTCGCCGAGGCGAGTCCGGACGAGCCTCGGCTGCTCATCGACCATCCGTACTTCGAGACCGCCGAGGGGCAGGTCTGGGACGACGGCGAGGTCGGTGTCACCTACGTCGAGACCGACCAGAGGTTCGAGACGACCGTGACCCACGAGTGGAACCACGGCCTGGGCGAGATCGTGACGGCGCTCCTGGACGCGGGCATGGAGGTGACCCTGCTGGTCGAGCACGACTCGGTGCCCTGGGAGGCGCTGCCCGGCCACATGACCCGGCTCGGCGGCGGCGAATGGCGGCTGACAGACCGGCCGGAGCGGCTGCCCCACAGCTACACGTTGCAGGCCCGGCGGGCCGACTGAGGGTCACTCGGCGGGGGCGGTGTCGCGACCGCGACGCAGCCGCCCTCCCGGCCAGCCGCTGGCATAGCCGAAGATCGTGATCAGCGACGGCACGAGCAGCGAGCGGACGACGAACGTCTCCAGGAGGATCCCGGCGACCATGGCGAACGCCAGCTCGCGGAACGCCCGGACCGGGATCACCGCGAGGATGCCGAAGCTGGCGGCCAGCGCCACCCCGGCCGTGCGGATCGTCCGCGAGCTGGCGGGCGCCGCCACCGCGATCGCCTGGCGGAGGGGGCGGATGCGAGCCTCCTGCCAGATCCGCCCGACCACGAACACGTTGTAGTCGGATCCCAGCGCGATCAGCAGGACGGCGGCGACCAGTGGGACGTAGTACGTCAGCTGGCCATCCCCGAGCAGCGTCTGAAACACCCAGGTGGTCAGCCCCAGCGCCGCCGCCACGGCCGCCACGCTGGACGCGATCAGGAGTAGCGGGGCGGTCAGGCTGCGCAGGAAGAGCATCAGCAGCACCCAGTTCACGAGCAGCACCAGGCCGGTCACCCGCCACAGGTTGCGCCGGATGTCCGAAACCGCGTCCCGGGCCAGCGCGGTGTCGCCGGCATAGCTGATGCGGACACCCGGCAGGCCGGCCGAGGCCGCCATCCGGGGCAGCGACGATTCGAGTGATCCCAGCTCGGCGATGGCGGTCGCGCCCAGCGGGTCGCTGTTCAGGACGGCAACGATGCGGGCGGCGTTGCCGCCGTCGCCCGAGAAGACGTCCAGACCGCTCTGTCGTGGCAGCTGGCGCGGACCGAGCGTGGCGGCCACGCCGGGCGCGCGGTCGACCTGGGACTGCAGGCGTTCCAGCGATCCGCGGTGGACGGTCGCAACGCCGGGGGCGCGGAGGATGACCGCCGTCGGTGACACGATGCCCGGCGGGAACCCCTGGCCTGCGGCCCGCGCCGCCACACGCGGCGTCGAGCTCGAGGGCAGGTCGCCGACCTGACCAAGGCCGAGGCGCAGCGATCCCAGCTGGATCGCCGCCAGAAGGAGGCCGGCCAGGCAGAGCCCGACCACCGGCACTGCGACCGCCCGCCGGGCGAGCAGACGCCCGCTCAGCGCCGGCCGGCCATCCGTACCGCCGGCGCCTGTCCCCACCCCGCTCGGCCAGTAGACGAGCCCGCCGAAGATCGCAAGCAGGGCCGGGATCAGCGTGATCGCCACGACCAGCCCGAGCGTGACCGTGACCGCCAGCGCCGGCCCCAGGTCGCGGAAGGCGGCCAGCGTCGAGACGAGCAGGGCGAGCAGGCTGCCGGCAAGGATGGCCGCGCTGGTCGTGACGATGGGGGCGAATTCCGCCACCGTCACGCGGGTGGCCGTGAGCCGGTCGTCGCCGGCAGCCAGCCGGTTGCGGACGCCGGACAGCAGAAAGATCGCGTAGTCGGTGAGGATGCCCAGGAGCAGGGCGAGGATGACCGGGGCGAGCTCGTCGGGGATCGCCAGCCCGTAGCGGTCGCGCAGCTGTCCGAGCATCCACACGTTCACGGGAAAGCCGACCGCGATCCCGGCCATGGCGACGAGGGGCGCGCCGATCGATCGGTAGGCAAGAAGCACGATCAGGGCGATCGCCGCCAGCGTCGCCAGCTCGGTCACCTGCAGATGGCTGTCGATCAGGGTGCCCTGGCGAAGCTGGCCGGGGACGGCGCCGGTGAGCCCGACCACGTCGTCGGAGTGCGAGCGAGCGGTCGCCGCGTAGTGCTCCGCCTGCTGGTTCTGCTCGGCCAGGGGCAGCGCGGGGTTCGGGTAGAGGTAGGTGACCGCCGTCGTCCCGGGCTCGCGGGAGCCGGGGAACGCGCCGCCGGTGTTGAACACCGGGAGGGCAAACCGGAGGCCGAAGTGGGAGCGGTCGACGCGCGCCGCCTGGCGGGTGATCCGTTCCTGGGCCGCCGCCGGCAGGCCGAGCGGGTTCCGCTCGACGAGGACGAACTCCGACCCCGCCGGCACCCGGAAGATCCGTGTCTCCTGACGGAGCGCCGCCAGCGCCGGCGCATTCGCCGGTACCAGTTGGACGACGCCGCCGTTCGCGGCGCCGAAGCTCGGCATGTGCATGGCGGCGAGGGCGGCCGCCACGGCCCAGGCGGCAACGATGAGGAACCGCAGCTTGACGACCACCGTCGCGTAGGCGCGGGCGACGGTGCCGGCGGTGTGGGTCAGGCGCTCGCCACCGGCGTCGATCGGCGGGGACGATGGTGGCTGTTCGTCCGGTCCGGGCATGACCCCCTGTTTCCCGGCGGGGCCATCGCCAAACCCGGGTTGGCGGGCCGGGCCGTGCTGCCTAGAGAGGGATCGTCGCCCGGTTGAGCGCCCGGTGCACGAGCTGGATGACGGTGGCGCCGTCCCCCATCGCGGTGGTCACCCGCTTGACCGATCCGTGCCGCACGTCGCCGGCCGCGAACACCCCGGTGATGCTCGTCTCGAGGAGCAGCGGCGGTTCGCCGCCCTCCGCGTCCACGTCCGTGCCGGTGAGGACGAAGCCGCGCTCGTCGCGCTGCACGACGTCGGCCAGCCACTCCGTGTGCGGCTCGGCGCCGATCATCACGAACAGCCCGTCGGCCGCGATCCGCTCCCGCGATCCGTCCGGGCGGCTGCGTACGACGAGTGCCTCGAGCCGGTCGCCGCCCTCCCCGTCGACCAGCTCGACCCCGTGGCGGATCGCGATGTTCGGCCGCTCGCGGATCTCGGCGATCAGGTACTCCGACATCTTGTCGGTCAGGGTATCGCCGCGCACCAGGAGCGTCACCTGCTCGGCGTGCCGGGCGAGGTCGAGGGCGGCCTGGCCGGCGGCGTTTCCGGCGCCGACGACGGCCACCCGGCCTCCGCGCATTGCTCGCGCCTCGGTCGCGGTGGCGCCGTAGAAGACGCCCCGCCCGATCAGCGACTCCAGCCTTTCGGCGCCCAGCCGTCGCCACGAGACGCCCATCGCCAGGACCACCGTTCGCGCCGTCACCTGCTGTCCATCCGCGGTGCGCAGCTGGTGCCGGTCGCCACCCGGCTCGAGCGTCGTCGCCTGCTGGGCGAACACCATGTTGGCGCCGAACAACCATGCCTGCTCGCAGGCGCGATAGGAGAGGTCGTGGCCGCCGATGCCCCAGGTGAATCCGGGGACGTTTCGGATCCGCGAGCTGGCGCCCGCCTGGCCCCCGGAGATCTGGCGCTCGAGGACGATCGTCTCGAGGCCCTCCGACGCCGCGTAGACGGCCGCCGAGAGCCCGGCCGGGCCGGCCCCGACGATGGCCACGTCGTAGAGTTGGTCGCCCAGCTCGGTCGCGCCGCCGACCGCCTCGATCAGGTCGCCGTCGCTGGGGTCGACCAGCACCCGGCCGTCGTGGCGGATCACGGTCGGCACATCGGGGTCCCCCTGGCCCGCTTCGCGCAGCAGCTCGCGGCCGGCGCTGGAGTCCGGGGTGTCGCAGGCGAACGGCGTGCTGAACCGCGTGAGCAGGTCACGGATCTCGTGTCCGCGCCGGCTGTTCTCGGGCGCGGCGATCCGGAACATCGTGAAGCGGGAGTTCTCGGAGCGCGCCCAGCTGGCCAGGAACTCGCTGACGGCGGGATACAGGCCGTGATCCGGGAACCACGGCTTCGTCAGGTGATAGTCGATCTGGCCCAGCATCATGGCCGGCACGATCGGGTTGGCGGCGGTGTAGTCGCGCTCGACGAGGAGGATCCGCTTGGCCGCCGGATGGAGGTCGTGCGCCTGCGAGAGGAAGTCGATGCCGGTCTGGCCGGCCATCGCATGGTCGGCGATCAGGAGCGCCACCGGCTCGCCGGCATCGGCCATCGCCGCCAGCTCGGTCATGCCGGCCGCCGGCTCCGCGCCGGCGACGATCCGGGTGTCGTTCCCGAACCGGCGGCTGAGATCGGCCTCGAGCGTGCCGCGCACCGATGCGTCGCTCGAGACGAGGAAGATGGTCGGGTGGGCACCGGACACGGCATGAACCGTAACATGGCTGTTTTCAACGGCTCGGCCCCACGCAAGCTCCGAAGCGACGGCGAGCGCAGCACGCCGTAGACTTGGCGAGTGAGCGACCCCACCGGTGTGCCGGCCGAGATCAGGACGTTCCTGATCGCGGACGTCCGAGGCTATACGCGCTTTACGCAGGAACACGGCGACGAGGCGGGCGCCCGGCTGGCGGCCCGGTTCGCCGAGGTGGTGCGCGAGCAGATCGAGGGTCGTGGCGGCCGCGTGGTGGAGCTGCGCGGCGACGAGGCGCTCTGCGTGTTCGGCTCGCCCCGGGCGGCGCTTCGGGCTGCGGTCGACCTGCAGCGCCGGTGTGCCGAGGAGATGCGGGCGGATCCGTCACTGCCGCTGGCGGTCGGGATCGGTATCGACGCCGGCGAGGCGGTGCCGGTCGCCGGCGGCTACCGGGGCGGCGCGCTCAACCTCGCTGCCCGGCTGTGCTCGATCGCGGGCCGCGGCGAGGTGCTGGTCTCCGACGGCGTGGTGCATCTCGCCCGGCGAACGGACGAGATGAGCTACGTCGACCGCGGCGCGCAGTCGTTCAAAGGCTTCGAGCAGCCAGTGCGGGTCTACCAGATCGGGTTCGAGCTCGATCTTCCCGACGAGCCGGCGCCGCCCGGTCGGTCGCGGCGGGCGCTGCTGCTTCCGGTGGCGGTGGCCGGGGTGCTCGTCGTGATCGCGGCCGTCGCCGCCGGAGCACTGCTCAGCGGGGGCTCAGATCGCCCGCATGCCCTCGGCACGAATGTCCTCGGCGCGCTCGACGCGAACGGGCACATACTCGGCGACGTTCGCCTTCCGGGCCCGCCGGCGGCGGTTGCCGCCGGCGCCGGGTCGGTCTGGGCGACGCTGTCGGATCTCGACCAGGTCGATCGGATCAACCCGAAGACCCGGGCGATCGTCGATCCCGTGCCGCTTCCCCAGGGAACGCGCGCGCCGACCGGGATCGCGGTCGGCGGCGGCGGCGTCTGGGTGGCGGACAGCGGCAGCGGCGAGGTGTCGTGGATCAATCCGCGTGACACCGGCGCCGTGAAGCAGATCGCGGTCGGGCAGGGGCCGGGGCCGATCGCGTTCGGCGAGGGGGCTGCGTGGGTGATCAACGCGGTCGACGCCACGCTGCAGCGAATCGATGCCCGAACGCTGCGGGCGGCTCCGGCGGTCGCGGTAGGCGGCTCGCCGACCGCAGTCACCGTCGGCGGCGGCTGGGTCTGGGTCACCGACGGCGGATCGGGGAGCGTGCTCAAGCTCGATCCCAAGACCATGCAGGTCGTGAGTCGCTCCCGTGTCGGGAACGACCCGGTGGCGGTCGCCTACGGCGGCGGCCGGGTGTGGGTGGCGAACGCCGCCGACGGCACCGTGACCCGGCTCGATCCGTCCACCCAGCAGGGCCAGCCGATCGTTGTCGGGCATGCTCCGAGCAGCGTCACCTACTCCCGCGGCGCTGCCTGGGCGACCACCGCCGCCGGCGTCGCTCGCATCGACGGCTCCTCCGGCGTCAGTGTGACGCCCACCCACAGCACCCCGGTGGCGTCGACCGGCACGCCGGACGGGATCTGGGTGGCGGCGCTGTCCAGCCCTGCCAGCCACCGCGGAGGCACGCTTCGCGTCGCCTACGTCACGGACGACTTCGGCCCCGGGTACGGCCCGTTCGACCCTGCGGTCGCTCCCTACGCAGCCCACTGGCAGGTGATCTCCACGATCAACGATGGGCTCCTCACCTATCGAAAGACCGGCGGCACGGCCGGTCTCCAGGTGGTGCCCGACCTGGCGGTCGCAATGCCCACCATCTCGGACGGCGGCAAGACCTACACGTTCCAGCTGCGCACGGGGATCCGGTACTCCGACGGCCGGCCCGTGCGGGCGTCGGACTTTCGCTCCTCGGTCATTCGGGCGCTGTCGCCGGCTGCCCTCAGCATCGCATCGCAGGGCTACTACCAGTCCATCGTCTTCTCCAACATCGACGGCTACACGGCCTGTCTCGACGACTTCAGTGGGTGCCCGCAGTCCCTCGGCAAGGGCATCCAGACGAACGACCGCACCGGCACGATCACCGTCCACCTGACGCAGCCCGACCCGGCGCTTCCGCTCAAGCTTGCGACGTCGTTCGCGGATTTCGTCCCGCCCGGGTCACCGCCGCCCAACAGCAATAAGCCGGTCGCCGGCACCGGCCCGTACATGGTCTCTCGGCTCATCGACGGCGGACACAAGGGCATGGTGCTGGTCCGCAACCCGCGGTTCCACCAGTGGTCGGCGCAGGCCCAACCTGCCGGCTACCCGGACGAGATCGAATGGACGCGGTATCCGAACCCCGGGGCAGCGCTGACGGCCGTCGAGCGTGGAAAGGCGGATGTGATGGCCGATCAGCCACCGCCGGCCCGCATCGGCGAGCTTTCGAGCCGGTTTGCGACGCTTGCCCACGCGGTCGCCGGACTGAGCACCACCTACGTCTCGCTCAACACGCGGGTCGCGCCGTTCGACAGCCTCGAAGCCCGGCGAGCGGTCAACCTCGCGCTCGACCGCGGCGCCCTCGCCCGGATCATGGGCAGCTCCTCGACCCTCAAGCCCACATGCCAGGTCCTGCCGCCCGGGATGTTCGGCTACGCGCCCTACTGCCCGTTCACCGTCCACCCGACCCCGGGCGGTGCCTGGACCGG
>DASUHT010000038.1:0-18696 GCA_036273335.1 Gaiellales bacterium
CCGCCTCGATCTGCTCCCGCAGCCGATCGGCCTCGGCGAAGTCGCGCTCGCTTCGCGCCTGCACCCGCCGCTCCGCCAGCTCGACCAGCTCCGGCGGCGGCTCCGGGTCGCGGGCCAGGCCGCCGAGCCCGAGCAGCTCCAGCAGCTCGCGCACCGTGCCGGAGGCCTGCGGCGGCGCGTCGAAGAGCAGGGCCAGCGCGCGGGGCGTGTTGAAGTCGTCGTCGAGGGCCGCGTAGACGGCGCTGCGGAGGGTCTCGTCCTGCCCGTCGCCGCCGTCACGGAGCCGGTTTCGCAGTGTCTCGCAGGCCGCCCGCGCCTGCTCCATGGCGTCGTCGTCGTAGTCCATCGGGCTGGCGTAGTGGGCGCGCAGGAAGAGCATCAGCACCGCCTCCGGCCCCCACCGGTCGAGCACCGAGTGCAGCGGATCGATGTTGCCCAGCGACTTCGACATCTTCTCCCCGGAGAGCCGCAGCATGCCGTTGTGCGCCCACACCTGGGCGAACGGCCGGCCGGCGCCGTGCGACTGCGCGGCCTCGTTCTCGTGGTGCGGGAAGATCAGGTCGCGGCCGCCGCCGTGGAGCGTGAAGGACGGGCCCAGCAGCTCCTCGGCCATCGCCGAGCACTCGATGTGCCAGCCCGGCCGCCCCTGTCCCCACGGCGAGTCCCAGCAGGTGTCCTCATCTGGCTTGTTGGCCTTCCACAGCGTGAAGTCGAGCGGGTCGTCCTTGTGCTCGCCGGGCTCGACCCGGGCGCCCGCCTCCAGCTTGTCCACACGCTGGCCCGAGAGCTCCCCGTAGCGGTCGTACGAGCGCACCCGGAAGTAGACGTCACCGCCGGCCTCATAGGCCATGCCGGCGGCCACCAGCTCCTCGATCAGGGCGACGATCTCGGGCACCATCCGGGACGCCCGCGGCTCATCGTCGGGGCGCGGGATGCCCAGCCGGCCGGTGTCGGCCAGGTAGTGATCCGTCATCTCCGCCGCCAGCTCGTCCGACCGCACTCCCCGCTTCCGCGCCGCGGCGTAGATGCTGTCGTTGATGTCAGTGATGTTCTCGACCAGCCGGACGTCCCGGCCGCGCGCCCGCAGGTAGTCGCGGATCAGCCCGAAGACGACGTACGGTCGGGCGTTGCCGACGTGGATCCGCCCGTAGACCGTCGGCCCGCAGGCGTAGATCCCGATCACGCCGCCGGCCCCCGGCTCGAGCTCCCGCTGCTCGCCGCTCAGTGAGTCGCGAAGCCTCATGCCGCCCGCCGGATCGCCTCGTCGCGAGGGATCGCCCGAAGCACCGTCCACAGCTCCGGGCCGCGCTCGCGGCCGGTCAGGGCGAGGCGGGCGTCGCGAAGCGGCACGCCGCGGCGGCGAAGCTCATCGACCAGCGCCCGCGCCTGCGCCTCGTCGAGGCGCTCGGGGTACTCGCCCCGCAGTTCGGCCAGCAGCGGCAGCGGATGTCGGGTCGGCGGGTCGAGCACGCTGGCGGCGATCTGGGCGGCCTCGACCAGCGTGTGGGCGCCGCGAAGCCCGGGCGCCAGCGCCCGCAGCGCCGCCGGGTCGAGGTTCGAGGGAGCGAAGGGCAGGATCCGCTCCGCCAGCTCGTCGTCCGACAGGCTCGCCAGGTGCGCCGTCGAAAGCGAGTCGAGGCGCGCCTGCTCGAGCCGCACCTCGCCCCTGGCGAGCCGCGCCGGATCGAAGCGGCCGACCAGCTCATCCATCGTCAGCACCTCTCCAGGGCCGGAGCTGGCGACCAGGCCGAGCTGGTTCACGACCGCCTCCGCCGGGTAGCCCTGAGCGCGCAGCTCGGCGATCGACGCCGCGCCCTCCCGCTTGGACAGCTTGCCGTGCTCGCCGAGCACCACCGCATGATGCAGGAACACCGGCACCGGGGCACCCAACGCCCGGAAGGCGGCCTCGTGCAGCGGCCGGTTGGCCAGGTGGTCGTTGCCGCGGATGACGTGGGTGATCGAGTGATCGGCGTCGTCCACGACGCTTGCCCAGTGGTAGGTCGGGCGGCCGTCGGACCGGATGATGACGAAGGGTCGGATGCCCTCGCCGGTCAACACCAGAGCGCCGTCGCGGAGCTCCACCCCCGCCGCCGAGCGCGCCGCCGCCCGGTGCCGCTCGGCGCGGTCGCTCTGGCGGACCGGCCCCTCGTCCCAGTCGATGCCCAGCCAGCGCAGGTCGTCAACGATCGTCTGCTCGCCGCCGCGCACCGACCGGGTGGCGTCCGTGTCGTCGATCCGCAGGAGCATCGTTCCCGCCTGCGAGCGGGCGAAGAGCAGGTTGGTGAGCGCCGTCAGGGCGCTGCCCAGGTGCAGCGACCCGGTCGGGCTGGGGGCGAAGCGGACGCGTACCGGCACGCCGGTAACGTACCGGCTCAGCGGGTGGCCCAGGGCGCTGGCAGGCGGCCGCTGGAGTGGAGAACGCCGAACGCGATCAGGCTGACCGCGACCGCCGCGGCGCCGGACACGCCGAAGGCCAGCGCGGTGCCGCCGCTTGCGGCGAGCCAGCCGGCGAGCAGGCCGCCGGCCGGGCCGCTGCCGTTGAAGGCGAAGTAGTAGAGGCCGATCACCCGGCCGCGCAGGTCGGGAGGCGAGCTCAGCTGCAGCGACGAGTTGGCGTTCGATGTCCAGACGGTGAAGCAGAGGCCGGTCATGAAGAGGAGGAGCGAGGCGGCGGCCACCGACGTTGCCGGCGCCAGTACCAACTGGGCGACGCCAAACCCTCCGGCGCCGACCACCAGCGCGGTCATGCTGGCTCGGCCGAGCGACGCCGACAGGAGTGCGCCGGCGAGCGCCCCGGCGCCAAAGAAGGCGGTGATGATGCCGAACACGCCCGGGCCGGCGTCGAGGGTGTGGCTGGCGAGCACCGGCAGCAGGACGTTGAAGTTGAACGAGAGCGTGCTCAGCACGAAGACCGCCGACAGCGCGATCAGGGCCGAGGGCGTCCGCCACACATAGCCCAGCGCCTCGGCCGTTCCGCGCAGGAACCGCGGCGGCCGTTGCGGGCGCTCGCTTGCAAAGAGCTCGGACGAGCGCATCATCAGGAGCCCCGCCAGCACCGCCAGGTAGCTGGCCGCGTTGAACGCGAAGCAGGCGCCGACGCCGACCGCCGCGACCATCACGCCGCCGGCGGCCGGGCCGACCACGCGGGCGGCGTTGAAGAGGCTGGAGTTGAGCGCGATCGCGTTGGGCAGCTCGTCGCGGCCAACCATCTGGAACGTCAGCGCCTGCCGGGCGGGGGCGTCCAGTACCAGGACGATGCCGCGAAGCGCCGTCAGCAGGTACACCTCGTGGACGGTGACCACCCCGCCCAGGGTGAGCCCGGTCAGCGCGAAGGCCAGGAACATGGAGGCGGTCTGCGTGCCGATCACGGTCTTCCGCGCATCCATCCGGTCGACCAGCACCCCGGCGAACAGCCCCAGCACGGTGAACGGCAGGAACTGGAAGACCGCGAGGATGCCGACCGCCACCGGCGAGTGGGTGATCTGGAGCACCAGCCAGGCGGTGGCAATGTTCTGCATCCAGGTGCCGCTGACCGATATCACCTGGCCGGAAAAGAAGAGGCGGTAGTTGCGGTGCTTGCGAAGGCTTGCGAAGGTGCGCCGGTTGGCGCGCAGAAGTGCCGAGGTCACGCAGGCTCACCGTCCGCGACGAGCAGCGCCTGCAGCGGCTCCAGCGCCCCGTCGAGCGCCAGCAGCTGCTCAGGCGAGAGTCGGCGCAGCCGCTGGGCGAGCCAGGCGGTGCGGCGAGAGCGAGCCGAGCGTAGGATGCGCAGGCCCTCCGGCGAGACCACCAGGCCGACCCGCCGCCGGTCGCCGCTCGCCGGTCGCTGCCGGCTGACCAGGCCCGCGTTCTCCAGCCGGTCGACGTAGCCGCTCATGGCCGGCGCCGACACCCCCTCGAGCCGTGCCAGGTCGCGCAATCCAATCCCGGGATGGGTACGGATCGTGTGCAGCAGCGCCGACTGGCCGGCCGTGATGCCCAGCCCCGCCAACTCCTGGCGCAGGTGCCGGTTCAGCTGGAGGAGGAGCGGCCGCAGCCTGTTGGCGACCGCAACCGGATCGGAAGTAGTTAACATCGTTAACCATTTTAGCGGACGATCGGTGATCGCTCAACTACCAGGCAACTCGGCGCCAATCCGCTCCCGAAGCAGCGGCAGCACCTCGTCAGGCTCGGGGTAGTGCCCGATCATCGACTTGGTGAAGAGGAGCTCGTCGTCGACATGCACGTCGAATACGCCGCCCGTGCCGGGCACGATCTCGAGCACCCGGAGCACGCCTCCCCACCCGGCGATCACCCGCGCGGCCAGACTGGTCGCGTTCGGCGCCGCCCCTCAGGGAACGCAGTAGGTGATGCGGACGGTGTGGATCGGCCTGACGACCACCGCCGGAGGGTAGCGGAACCCCTCCCGCGGCGGTCGGTCCGTTAGCGGCCCCGGTGGGCGAAATCCTGGCCGAGCTCGGTCAGGTTCGGGATGCCCAGGCCAACTGCCATGTTGTAGCGAGTGCCCGCGCGGCCGCTCCACCACAGGTTGTTGTTGCCGGGCACCGTGAACACGGGACCCTGCGCGGTCTGGCGGACGCGCGTCTGGCCGATCGAGCCACCGCCGTTCAGCGTTCGGAAGGGCGAGTGCGCCGAGCGGGCGAAGCGGTAGATGGCGGGGTTCCAGAGGCCGACCCGGCCACCGGACTCGCCCTGCAGCAGCGCCGACACGCCGTTGAACTGCGGCGATGTGAAGCTGGTGCCGCCGAACTGCACCCAGTCGCTGCCGAAGATCGGCTTGTAGAGCCTGGTGAACACCCCGTAGCCGGTCTGCGGATCGGCGTCCGCCGAGAGATCGGGAACCAGCCGCCGGTCTCCGGCGAGCCCGCCGGAGACCGTCGGCGGCGAGTTGTCGAGCGCCCAGTCGCTGGAAACCGAGAAGGGCAGCGGCGGGAAGCCCGGGAACACGTTGGTCGGGTCGATCGGGGTGATCGTCTTGACCGCCGAGAACTTCCGGATCCCCGGGAACTGGCGCTGGTAGGCGGGCATCCCCGAGAACACGCTGAAGCCGCCGCCGTCACCGGCGATGTTCTCCAGCACCCACTGCTTCTCGGTCAGGTGCGTGCCGTGGCGCGTGTTGAACTGCTGCCACTCCGGGAAGAGATAGTCCCAGCCCCAGGCCCGTTCGCGCGGGATCTTGATCGTGAACGACCTACCGCCGGGCAGGGCGTACACCTGGGGATCCTGGCGGAAGCTGAGCGTCGTGCCGCCGGCCGCGGTGGTGTACGGCGACTCGGCCCCGACGTCGACCGACAGGTTGGCCGAGCCGAGGTCGTCGAAGGCATCGAAGGCGCCGGCATCGCCGCTGGCATAGAAGTTCGCCTCGCCCTGGGCGTCCGCCTCGAGCAGCGGCACGTCCACGGTGTCGGCATAGGTCGTCGGCTCCTGACCGAGGCTGATCAGCGCCTTGTAGAACGTCTCCGAGTCGCCCCAGCTGGTGGAGATCGAGTCGGCCTTGTTGTCGCTGACCGCCGCGAACCAGGCGTCGTTGAAGCCCGGGTCGGAGTTCGGGGCCTGGTAGACGATGATCTTCGCCCGCGGCGCGATCGCACCCGACTGCTCGACGTCGAGCACCGTCTCGTCGGAACCGGCGTCGAAGCTGATCGGCCCGGCGCCGCCGTCGATGTTCCGCGTGGTCAGCCGGTTCGGCGACACCGTGATGCCAAGCTGGTGCCAGAACGAGAAGGCATCGGCCCTGGGAAGGGTGGCCAGAGTAACGATGCCGATCGTCTGGCCGGCCCCGCCGTGGCCCGCCCGCTGCAGCTGCTTGCCATGGTAGACGCGCAGGAAATCGGCCGGGATGAGCTGGCCCGGGGGCGGCCCGCTGCCGGCGTGCTGGACGTGCGGCTGGGCGCGGGCGGGACGGGCGTTGGACGCGAAGGCGCCGTGGTAGCTGGTCAGGCCGAGGACGGCCAGCGTCGCGCTGGCGAACGGGCCGGGGAGAGTCGGGGCCTGGGTCGTCCCATGCACCACCTGGGCCGGCCGCGCGGCGCGGCCGTTGTGGGCGGCCTGCCCGGGCACGCGGTAGTTGTGAAGCTTCACGTGGAAGATCGACTCGATGGCCGACGCGGGACCCGTCGCTCCGATGTTCAGGCGGTCGCGGTAGACCTGAACCTTCAGGCCCTGCGACCGCAGGTAGGCGGCAAACTGCCGGACGAGCGCCGGCCGCTGCCCGTAGCGGGCGGCGAACTGGGGCTCTGTGAGGAACCGGCCGGGCCGGTAGTAGCCGCTCGCCACGCGCTGCTTGAGCGCCGCCAGGTGGCGCACGTTGAGCAGGATCGAGATCCGCATCGAGGTGTTGCCCGCGGTTGCCGAGAGCGGCGTCGCGCCGTTCAGGATGCCGGTGTCGACGCTGGGCACGGCGACCCGTTGCGGCGGCGTCTTGGCGGCCACGGCGCCTCCCGAGCCGAGGCTGAGGACTGCCAGCGAGCCGACGACAAGGCTGACAGTGACCCGACGGACGTGACGCGAAGACACCCGATGATCAGACACGTACCCCTCCCGGTTTCCCCAGTAGGGGTTAGAACGTAACGCGCAAGGTCCTGCCCGTCCAGTGACAACCGGCGAACTGTGCTGGGCGAACATATGACGTGGGCTCGACGGCCGAGGTCACGACCCAGCGATGCTTCCCGATCAACCGCGCGGCCGGCGGTGCTCCGAGGCGACCAGGTCGCGGTACTCGGGGTGCCGCTCGATGTATGCGGCGATGAAGGGGCAAAGCGGCACGACGACGAGTCCCTGCCGGCGCGCATCATCCAGGGCGGCTGCTGCCAGGCGGCTGCCGAAGCCGCGGCCCTCGCACGCGGGACTGACTTCGGTGTGCGTGAATGCAACACGGTTGTGCCGTTGGCGGTAGGCAAGCAGACCGATCCGGCGCCCGTCGAGAAGGAGCTCGTAGCGGTGTGCGTGCGGGACGTTGACGACCGCCGCTTCTTCGGAGGTTGCCTGTGTCTCGAACGACTCGAGATCGCCGGTGCCTCGGAAGTATTGGAGCAGTTGTCCAGTAGCGTCCGATTCGCGGGCGTCCTGATGATCGGCATACCGCTGTCGATGAGCAGCGGCGAATCGCCACGAGTCACGCTCTCGCAGGTGGGCGAAGATCTCGCGGGTGCCGCGGAAGATCTGCCCGTCCTCTGCCTGCAACACCGGTATCTGGTCAGTCCCGGCCAGGTCGCGCAGGTGCGCTCGCTGCTCCGGCCACGGCTCGACCTGGCGAATGATCGCATCGATGCCGAGTTCGGTCAGAACCTCGCGAACAGCGGAGGAGAAGGGGCACCACTCGGCCTGGTAGAGGGTGACGAAGGAATCAGCCATGGATCAGAACGTCCTCTTGGTTGACGAAGCAAGCTGCACGCATGGTGCCACGCGCGGTCGTTACGTCGGCGAGCGCGGTTATCGTTTCTGGCCCATGCCGTACGCCGAACCGCTGACCGAGCTGACCGAGCTCGTCGACCGAGTCGAGGCCGACCCGAGCAACGCCGATGCGCGGGCCGAGGCTAAGGACCGGCTAGCGCGACTGCGCAGCGTGTGGCGCGAGTTGGGCCAGGACGAGCAGCGCCGGCTGCTACCCGCGGCTCAGCGGTTGTCGGCATCGCTCGAGGCCGGAGCACGCCCGCCGCTGCGCCTCTTCTCGGGTGAGCCGACTGCCGATCGGCTACTCGACTGGCTCGGCTACGACGACTTCCGCGAGGGTCAGCGGGAGATCGTGGAGGCCGCCTTGGCCGGCCGCGACACGCTGGTGGTGATGCCGACCGGCGGCGGCAAGAGTCTTTGCTACCAGTTGGCCGGGCTCGCCCGCGACACGCTCACCATCGTCGTGTCGCCGCTGATCGCGCTGATCGCCGACCAGCAGCAGCGGCTGCGTCGCGACGGTCACCCGGCCTTCATGCTGAGCGGCCGCCAGACCGAGGCCGAGGCGGCGGCGTCACTCGAGGCGGTTGCCAATGGCACCGCCCGGATCGTGTTCGCGGCACCTGAGCGTTTCGCCTCACGCGCGTTCGCGGCCGCGGTGGCGCGGCGCCGGGTGGGTCTGTTCGTCGTGGACGAGGCACATTGCATCTCGGAGTGGGGCCACGATTTCCGCCCCGACTACCTGCGCCTCAACCGGGCGATCGCGCAGAGCGGTCGGCCGCCGGTGATGGCGCTGACCGCCACCGCAACCCCCCAGGTCGAGCGCGAGATCGCGCAGCGGTTGGGGCTGTCCGATCCAGTCGCCTACCGGGGCGGGTTCGACCGGCCCAACATCAGCCTCGACGTGGTGCCGCTGGCCGGCAAGGGCGCGATCGAGCGCAAGCGTCGGCTGCTGGCGGGCGGACTGGCCGACCCGTCCAGCCGGCCGGCCATCGTCTACTGCGGCACCCGCCGCGACACCGAGGCCGTGGCCGAGCTGCTGACCCTGGAGGGGATCTCCGCGCTGCCCTACCACGCCGGGCTCGACGCGGCACGGCGCACCCGTACCCAGGACGCCTTCATGGCGGGCGAGGCCGACGTGATCGCGGCGACGAACGCATTCGGCATGGGCATCGACAAGGCCGACGTACGCAGTGTCTGGCACTGGTCGATCCCGACCAGTGTGGAGGCCTACTACCAGGAGGCGGGGCGGGCCGGCCGCGACGGCCTGCCGGCCAGGGCGGTGCTGCTCTCACTGCGCGCCGACCTGGGACGGCTGATCACCTTCAACACCGCACGCGCCATCGATCCGGCCGCGATCTCGGCCCGGCACCGCGCGCTGCTACGGCGCAGCCGATCCGAGCAACCCGTGCTTGTCGATGCTGGGGGCGACCACCGCGAGCAGTTGGAGCTGGCCATCCTCGAGCGCTGCCGCGCGATCGAGCTGGAGCCGACCGGGGGCGGACGGCTGGCGGTTACCGTCGCTCGCGAGCTGGACAGCCGCCAGGCCGACCGCATGCTGCGCACCGCCCGGCGGCGAGCCTGGGATACCTACCGCGCTGTGGAGCGGTTCGCCAACGGCGACCGTTGCCTGCGTCGTCAGATCCTTGATCACTTCGGCGACCCTCGCCCGGCCGCGCCGTCGGGCCGCTGCTGCTCGGTCTGCGACCCGGTCGAGTGGCCCGAGTTGCGCGCCGCCCCGCCGGCGAAGCAGCGCGCCGCCGGCACGCAGGTGGAGCTTTCGGGTGAGCTGGCCGAGCGGCTGAAGGCCTGGCGAATGGAGCGGGCCGAGGGCAAGCCGGCCTACACGGTCTGCAGCAATGCCGTGCTGGCACGGGTGATCGGGACACGGCCGCAGACCGCCGACGAGCTGGCCACGATCTCAGGCGTCGGCCCCGCCTTCCTGGAACGGCACGCCGATTCGCTGCTCGAGCTCCTGGGCAACTCGCCCGCATAGTGGCGACGCCGGGGTAGCCTGCGCCAGGTGAGAGAGCTGGTGCTCGGCTGGTATGGGGAAAACGGACGCGACCTCCCGTGGCGCCATACCCGCGACCCCTACGCCATCCTCGTCTCCGAGGTGATGCTGCAGCAGACCCAGGTCGCGCGGGTGCTGCCACGCTGGCGGGCGTGGCTGGAGCGCTGGCCGACGGTCGAGGCGCTGGCCGCCGCCTCGCCGGGCGATGCGATCGCCGCCTGGTCCGGTCTCGGCTACAACCGGCGGGCGGTCCTGCTGCACCGATGCGCAGTGGCGGTGCGCGACCGGGGCGGCTTCCCGCGCGAGCCGGGGGAGCTCGAACAGCTGCCGGGGATCGGGCCGTACACCGCCGCCGCGATCGCCTGCTTTGCCTTCGGCGCTCAGATCGCCGCTCCGGACACGAACGCCCGCCGCGTCTGCGAGCGGGCGTTCGGAACGCCCGAGGTAGATCCTCCGCCGGGGCAGGCGTTCGCCTGGAATCAGGCCCTCTTCGACCTCGGCCGAGAGATCTGCATCGCCCGCCGGCCGCGCTGCCAGGTCTGCCCGCTGGCGCCCGGGTGCCCATCCCGCGGGCGTGTGTACGCCCCGCTTCGCCGCCAATCGCGGTTCGAGGGATCGTTTCGCCAGCGCCGGGCCGCGCTCCTGCGGGCGGTAACCGAGGCCGGTTTGCTGGATGCGGGAGCGGTCGACGTCGAGGCGCTCGAGTCGCTTCGCCGGGACGGCCTGGTCGAGGTCGCAGGCGACGCGGTGCGCCTGCCGGAGCCGGTGGGCTGATCGTGTTCCGCTCGGCCACCCGCCCGATCGTCTACCCGCAGGCCGAGCACGCCCGGCTGGCGGCCGAGATCGCCCTGCACTGGGGGAACGACGAGTTCGCACGACCTCCACTCCCGTTCGAGTCATTCGTGCGCGGGGTGGCGCTGCACGACCGCGGCTATGGCCAGCTCGACGCCGACGGCATCGGCGAGGTGACAACAGAGCGCTGGCTGGAGATCCAGGAGGCCGGCGCAGCGCCGACGGGCGAGGATCCCGTGGTCGACCTGGTGGTCGTGCTGCATATCCGGCGGCTGATGGCGAACTGGCGGACGGCGGCCGAGAGCGACGCGGCGAAGCGCCTGGATGCAGCGCTGCCCGAGCTTCACCGGGCGGCCGGCGCGGAGCCAGCCGACGCGGCAGAGGCCGACCGGATCACCAACCTCTGCGACCGCATCTCGTTTGACTTCTGTATCGAGGAAGAGGCGACTGGCACGGTCGCCGCGCCCGACCCGGTGTCCTATGCGATCGACGGCGAGGGCGAGGTCACGCTCGCCCCCTGGCCGCTGCGGGTGCCGCGGCTGGACGGCCTGATGGTGGCCTTCCGCGCCGACGGCTACCCGAAGCGGCTCGAGCCGGTGGTGGTGGAGTACCAGATCCGCCCTGGGTGAATAAAAGGGGCCAGACCCCTTTATGCAGGCGGCCGGCCGAGTAGCCGGTCGACGGTCTCCGGCAGCTGCTCCAGCGATTGCAGCTCGGCGTCGGGGTGCACGTCCTCGGGGAGGTCGAGCCCGCGCCGGTTGAGCCAGACCGCGCGCAGACCGAAGCGTTGCGCGCCCAGCACATCCGACTCGACGCTGTCGCCGACGTGCACCCAGCGCTCACGACCGATCCCGGCCAGCTCGGCCGCCCGGGCGAACGGCGCCGCCGCCGGCTTCTCCTCCCCCACGTGCTCGGCGTGGACGATGAAGGCGAGGCGACCGGCCAGCGGCAGCCGGTGCAGCGGGAAGTTGCCGTTGGTGATCGCACCCAGCAGGTAGCCGCGGGCGGCCAGGGCATCCATCGCCGGCTCCACGTCGTCGAGCAGCCTGACCGTGCGCACGCGCGCCTCCATCCAGCGCTCGACCATCCAGGAGCTGAGCTCGGGATCGTGGGCGCCGTGCTCGGCGAGCACCCGCCGGAACGACTCGCGGCGCAGCTCCTCGTAGGTGCCCTCCATCTGCTCCGCCACCTCGGCCCGCACCCGATGCAACTCGGCCACCTCGATCAGCCCCACCGACGGCTCGCGCTGGCGAAGCTCGTCGACGGCGGCGGCCAGCGCGCCGTCCATCATCGGCATGAACTCCCACAGCGTCTCGTCGAGGTCGAACGAGACCACGCCGGGCCGGCTGGCCATCAGCCGCCTCGCTGGAGCAGCGCCACCGCCTGGCAGGCCGCCCCCTCGCCGCGCCCGGCAAACCCCAGCCGGTCGGTCGTCGACGCACGTACGGTCACCCGCTCGGCCGGGACGCCGAGCGCAGCCGCCAGCGACTCCCGCATGGCCGCCCGGTGCGGGGCGATCCGCGGCTCCTCGATGACGAGGACAGCGTCCAGATTGACCAGGCGCCAACCCTGCTCGCGGATCGCCGTCCAGGCCTGGCGCAGGAGCTCGATGCTGGATGCACCGCGCAGCGCCTCGTCGTCGGAGGGGAACAGAGCGCCGATGTCCTCGCCGCCGGAGGCGCCGAGCAGGGCGTCAGTGGCGGCATGGCAGACCAGGTCGGCGTCGGAGTGACCGGCCAGGCCGGCACTGTGCGGGATCGCCACGCCGGCCAGCACCAGCGGCCCATCGCCGGCAAAGGCGTGCGCGTCGAAGCCGATCCCGACCCGTAGCTCGCCGTTCACAGGAGCGCCTCGGCGAGCCGCAGATCGGCCGGCCCGGTCAGCTTGACGTTCGCCGGCGAGCCGTCGACGACGGTCACCGTCATCCCGGCCGACTCAACCAGGCCGGCGCAGTCGGTGGCGTCCGCCAGATCCTCCGCCGGCCGCTGGTAGGCCGACCGCAGGGCGGCGGCCAGGAACGCCTGCGGCGTCTGCACTGCCCGCAGCTCGGAACGGTCGAGCGTCTCGGCCACGGTGCCGTTGCGAACCCGCTTGATCGTGTCGGATACCGGCAGGGCCGGCACCACCCCGTCGGCGCCGCCGGCCAGCCCCTCCAGCACCCGGGTCAGGAGCTCGTCGTCGGCGAGCGGCCGGGCCGCATCGTGGACGACAATCACCGCCGCCTGCGGGTCGACCTCCCGCAGGCCCGCCTGCACCGACTGCGACCGGCTCGGCCCGCCGGCCACCGCAGCTCGCACCTTTCCCGCGGCCAGCTCCTCCGCGACCAGCGTCGCCGGCTCCTCCCAGCCGGCCGGCACCACCAGCACGATCGCGTCCACCGCCGGGTGCCGCTCCAGCATCTCCACCGAGTGGGCCAGGAGCACCCGTCCCCCGAAGCCGACGAACGCCTTCGGGCGGTCGGCTCCGAGGCGCCGGCCCTCGCCTGCGGCGACAACGATCGCCCACGTCTCGAGCAGGTCGGGCGCCACGGGCTAGCCCTGGGTGAGCCGCGTGAAGATCATCTTGCCGGACGGCGACTGGAGGACCGACGTGACCTGTACCTGGACAGTGTCGCCGATCGCGTCGCGGCCGCCCTCGACCACCACCATCGTGCCGTCGTCCAGGTAGCCGACGCCCTGGTCGATCTCCTTGCCCTCGCGGATCAGCCGGACGTCGAACTGCTCGCCCGGCAGCACCGCCGGCTTGAGGGCGTTTGCCAGTTCGTTCACATTCAGGATCTCGACGTCCTGGATCCGCGCCAGGCGGTTCAGGTTGTAGTCGGTGGTGAGGATCCGCATCGCCCGCTCCTTGGCCAGCTTGAGCAGCTTGGCGTCGACCTCCGGCAGGTCGGGGAAGTCGACGTCCGGCGTCGACACCCGGGTCTCCCCGCGCAGGTCGTGGACGACCTCGAGCCCGCGCCGGCCGCGGTTTCGCTTCAGCGGGTCGGCCGAGTCGGCGACCTGCTGCAGCTCCTTCAAGACGAACTCGGGCACCACCAGCTCACCGGCCAGAAACCCGGTGCGGACGATGTCGGCGATCCGCCCATCGATGATCGCGCTCGTATCGACGAGGGTGCTGAAAACCGGCTCGGCGCCATCCGTCCCCGGCTCCACGATATGGACGCCGACCAGGCGCAGGATGCCTCGGTGCTTCTTGGCCGCCACGACCGCGAAGCCGTAGCCGAGGATCATGAAGAGCGGGAGCAGCACCCAGTCGCCGATGTAGGGCAGGCTGTGCACCGGGAAGTAGAGGAGCGCCGCCACCAGCAGCCCGACCAGCAGGCCGATGGCGCCAACCGTCAACTCCCCCGCGCTGCGGGTCTGAACCGCGCGTTCCAGCCTCTTGAAGGCGCGCTGCAGGCCCTTCCCGACGAGGCCACCGACGATCCAGCCGATGACGAAGACGAGAAGGACGAGGATGCCGGTTCCGACGTAGGCGTAAGAAGACGAATGAACCTGATCCCGAACCCAAGAATAAATGTCCGCCTGAATGGCACCGAGCACCGCCAAGAGGGACAGAACGATCCTCGTTGCGACGATCATCCTCTGCTCCCCCTTCGGAAGCGTCTGGTCGCGTCGGTTGGGCCGTCAAGCCTCCGACGCGAATCCGTGAATGTGTTCTGAGCCGGCTAGGCCCGCGCCTTGCGGGCGCTGCCGATGTCCTCCAGCACCTCCTCGAGGAACTCCCGGGCGTCCTCCTCGTCCATGCCCTTGGCGTACATCAACTCCGAGGCGAGAATCCGCTTCGCCTTCGAGAACATTTGCTTCTCACCCGTCGAGAGGCCCTTCTCCTGGTCGCGCTGGGCCAGGTTGCGGACCACCTCGGCAAGCTCGAAGATGTCGCCGGTCTTCATCTTGTCGCGGTTGTGCTTGAAGCGCCGGTTCCAGTTCTTGGGCATCTTCGTTCCGTCGCCCTGAAGCACCGCCAGCACCTCGTCGACCGTTTCCTCGCCGATCACCTTGCGCAGACCGGCCCGGTCGGCGCTGTCGGAAGGAATCATCACCGTCATGTCGTTGTGCAGGATCTTGATGGTGAGGTATTCGCGCTCGGAGCCAGCGTCCGTGCGCACCTCCTTGGTCACGATCGTCCCGGCACCGTGGTGCGGGTACACAACCTTGTCACCGACTTCATACAGCAACTGTCGCTCGACCTCCTCGCCGGACCACCGGACGGCCCGAAATACCCGCCGGAAGTGTAAATTCTACCAGGTCTTGGCGTCCGAGGTGAAAGAACGGGCGTCTCTTGCAGGTTTTTCAGAATGATCTGGCAGTCGACCTAGAGATTCAGGTATCGATCGACCAGAGTCTGCTCCTGCAGCCGCCGCAAGCCCTCCCGGATCTCCCGCGCGCGCACCGCGCCGACGCCCTCGACCTCCTCCAGCTCACCCTGCGACGCCCGGACGAACGCCTCCAGCGTGCCGAAGTGCTCGACGACCCGCTTGATCACCGCCTCGGGCAGCCGGGGGATGGCGGAGAGCACGCGGTAGCCGCGCGGCGAGACCGCGAGGTCCATCGGGTTCACGGTGCGCGGATAGCCGAGCACCTCGGCCAGTTCCTCCTGCTCCAGGAGGCGGCTGTCAGGGAACTCGCGTAACCGGGCAAGCGCCGCCCGGGCGCCGCCCGGCGCCTCCGGGAGCAGATAGTCCAGGATCATCGACAGCTCGTCGCCCGGCACCCACTCGGACAGCTCCTCCAGCTGCAGCTTGATCAGCCTGCCCTCGACGCCCAGCTCGACCACGTTGCGCTCGATCTCGCTGCGCATCCGGGTCGTCATCTCGGCCCGCTGCAACGCCACCAGCACGTCGTCCAGCATGACGGCGCCCTGGAACTCGAGCGCACTCAGCCGGGTGGCCACCTGCCCCAGCCGCGCCCGGTAGGTCTCGAGCGTCGTCACCGCCTGGTTCGTCTTTGCCAGCACGTCGGAGATCTCCTCGAGCTGGTAGCGAACGTCGCCGGTGTAGATCGTCACCACGTCCCGCTGCTGGCTGATCGAGATGACGAGGGCGCCGGTCTGCTTGGCCACGCGCTCGGCGGTGCGATGGCGGGTGCCGGTCTCGGCCGACGGGATGGTCGGATCGGGCATCAGCTGGACGTTGGCGTAGACGATCCGGTTCGCCGCAGCGTTCAGGATGATCGCGCCGTCCATCTTGGCCAGCTCGTACAGCAGGTACGGCGAGAACGCCTGGTCGAGCCTGATCCCCCCCGAGAAGAGGAAGGACAGCTCGGCCGGCTCGCCGATCACGATCAGCGCCCCCAGATCGCCGCGCAGAATGTCGTTGATCCCCTGGCGCATGCTGGTCCCGGGGGCAATCCGCCGCAGCGCCTCCAGGAGCTTGGGGTCACGGCGGTCGTCGGGAAGAAGCTCGTTCATCAGGTGAAGGCGCAGGCGATGGCCGCACTCAGAGTATCAGCCTGTCGCAGCTCCACCCCGGCGGCGTCGGCAGTGCCGGCCGGCACGATCAGCGAGCGCACGCCCAGCTTGGCGGCCTCGGCCAGCCGCGGCCCGGCGTGCGACACCGGCCGCAGGCCACCGGTCAGCCCGATCTCGCCGAAGCCCGCGAGCCGTGCCGGCAACGCCTCGCCGCGCTGCGCCGAGACGACCGCCAGCGCCACCGCCAGGTCGGCCGCAGGCTCGTCGACGCGGACGCCGCCGGCGACGTTCACGAACACGTCGCTGGAGCCCAGCGGGACGCCGGCATGGCGTCCCAGCACGGCCAGCAGCATCGACAGCCGGTTACGGTCGAACCCGGTCGTCTGCCGCCGCGGCATGGCCAGGTCGGATGCCGCCACCAGCGCCTGCACCTCGAGCAGGATCGGCCGCGTCCCCTCGATCGCCGCCAGCAGCACCGAGCCGGGGCAGGCCTCGCCGTCGCCGGCGAAGGCGGCCGACGGATCGGCCACCGCCTCCAGCCCGGCGTCGGTCATCTCGAAGATGCCGATCTCATTGGTCGAGCCGAAACGGTTCTTGACCGCGCGCAGGACGCGCAGGAAGCGGTAGCGGTCGCCCTCGAACTGGAGCACGGCGTCGACCAGGTGCTCCAGGACGCGCGGTCCTGCCACGGCGCCGTCCTTGGTCACATGGCCGACCAGGACGATCGTTATGCCGTGACCCTTGGCCACGCGGGCGAGCCGGTCGGCCGCCTCGCGCACCTGCGCGACGCTGCCCGGCGCGGAGCTCAGATCGGGCAAGTGCAGGGTCTGCACCGAGTCGATGACGCAGACGTCCGGCGCCGAGGCGACGATCGCCTCGCAGACCACGTCGAGGTCGGTCTCGGCCAGGATCGAGATGCCGCCGACGGCGCCCAGGCGCTCCGCCCGCAGACGCACCTGGGCCGGCGACTCCTCGCCGGACACGAGCAGCGTGGACCGGCCCGCCGCCCCGATCAGATGCAATGACTGGAGCAGCAGCGAGCTCTTGCCGACCCCCGGCTCACCGCCGATCAGGACGAGCGAGCCCGGCACCAGGCCGCCGCCCAGCACCCGATCGAGCTCGCCCAGTCCGGTGCCGATCCGGCCGGCATCGGCGAGCGCCACGTCGGCCAGCGGCCGTGCCTCCCGGCCGACTGGCGGCCGCCGCCGCGGCGTCCGCTCGACCACCTCCTCGACAAGAGTATTCCATTCATCGCAGCCGGCGCAGCGGCCGAGCCACTTGGGGCTCTCATAGCCACAGCTGGTGCAGGTATAGATGGTGGCGGCGCGGGGCATCGGGCCAACCATTCTGGCAGCAGCCTCGGTCGGCACTGTGCCTCCTTGGAGCGACGCGCCTCAGCGGTGGTCTGTACTCAGAGGTAGCGGCTGAATAAAGGGGCCAGACCCTTTTATTCACCGGACCGCATAAAGGGTCTGACCCCTTTTATTCACGTTGCGGTGGTGTGACCGTTTCGTTGCAAACGGTTCTCGCCCCCAGCGGTGGTCGGTACCCCACGCCTCATACGCCTCAGCATGTGAGGGGCCGCCACGTTGGTGGCGGCCCCTCACATGGATCAATTACTCGCTCTCGGTGTCCGAGTCCTCGCCGGAGGACTCGGGCTCGCCGGCCGGACCTTCGGCCGGGACGAGATCCTCGGGCGGGGCGTCCGGCACGTCGACCGGGTCGATCAGCTGCAGTGTGACCTCATCCTCGCCCTCGGCATGGTCGACCAGCACGGTCGAGCCGGGCTTGAGGCTGCGGCCGAGCACGAAGTCGGCCAGAGGATCCTCGATGTAGCGCTGGATCGCCCGTCGCAGCGGCCGGGCGCCCATGGTCGGGTCGTAGCCCTTGTCGACCATGAACTCCTTCGCCGAATCGGTCAGCTCGATCGAGACCTCGTGCACCTTCATCTGCTCGCGCACGCGCTTGAGCAGCTGGTCGACGATCTGCTTGATCTCGTCCTTGGTCAGCTTCTGGAAGACGATCACCTCGTCGATCCGGTTCAGGAGCTCGGGCCGGAAGACCTTCTTCAGCTCGCCCATGATCCGGTTCTTCATGTCCTCGTAGCTGACGCCGGTCTCGGAGTCCTCCATCGAGAAGCCGAGGGTGGTGTTCTTCGAGATCTGGCCGGCGCCGACGTTCGAGGTCATGATCACGATCGTGTTCTTGAAGTCGACCTGGCGGCCCTGGGCGTCGGTCAAGCGACCCTCCTCCAGCATCTGCAGGAGGATGTTGAAGACGTCCGGGTGGGCCTTCTCGATCTCGTCCAGGAGCACCACCGAGTACGGCTTGCGGCGCACGGCCTCGGTCAGCTGGCCGCCCTCGTCGTAGCCGACGTAGCCGGGGGGCGAGCCGACCAGCCGGGACACGGCATGCTTCTCCATGTACTCCGACATGTCGACCTGGATCATCGCGTCCTCGTCGCCGAACAGGAACTCGGCCAGGGTGCGGGCCAGCTCCGTCTTGCCGACGCCGGAGGGGCCCAGGAAGATGAACGAGCCGGTGGGCCGCTTGGGATCCTTGATCCCGGCGCGGGCGCGGCGGATCGCCTTGGAGACCGCCTCGATCGCCACCTGCTGGCCGATCATCCGCTTGTGCAGCTCCTCCTCCATCCGGATCAGGCGCTGGGACTCGGCCTCGGTCAGCTTGAAGACCGGGATGCCGGTCCACATGGACACGATGTCGGCAACCTCTTCCTCGCCGATCTGGGCCTTGTCGGCCTCACCCGATGAGCGCCAGTTGTCCTCCATCTCGCGCTTCTTCAGGCTCAGCTTGCGCTCGGTATCGCGAAGGGCTGCCGCCTTCTCGAACTCCTGCGCCTCGATGGCAGACTCCTTCTCCTTGCGCACCGTCTCGATCTCGTCGTCCAGCTCGCGGTGCACCGGCGGGGCGGTCATCATCTTGATCCGCATCCGTGAGGCGGCCTCGTCGATCAGGTCGATCGCCTTGTCCGGCAGCTGCCGCTCCTGGATGTAGCGGTCCGAGAGCTCGGCCGCCGCCTGTAGCGCCTCGTCCGTGATCGCCACGCGGTGGTGTGCCTCGTAGCGGTCGCG
>DASUHT010000039.1:0-20278 GCA_036273335.1 Gaiellales bacterium
GGGAAATGCACGACGACGGAGCTGGGCGTCGGCCGCGACGTGGCCGCCGCGACCCAGCCGGCGCGCTTGCCGTGCGGGCCGACGGGCACCCGGTACATGGCGTGGGCGCCGCGCTTGCCGGTCAGGCAAACCTCCTCCTCGGCGCCGCTCGACCGCTTCGGGTGCACGAACAGGCAGGCCGTCCGGCCCGTCCCGGTGCTCATCTGGCTGATCTGGAACGGCCGCTGGGTCGCGAACCGCCAGACGATGTCCGACGTCGACTGGATCAGCCGCATCGACCGCACGTCGAGCGGGCCGTGCGTGTCGGGAGGATCGGTCAGGTGGATCCCCGGCGGTACTCCGGCCGCGCTCGCCGCGCCGGCCAGCGCAGCCGGTGCGGACGCCCCTGCCAGCGCCACCAGGAGCAAGCACCAGGCCGCCGCGGTCGCGGGACAGAGACGGCGGGTCGGGAAGCGGTCGGGCACGCGGGCGGAATGCTTCGTCGCGCCGGGGACGGCGCGTCCAGACTGTACCCGAGAACGAGCGGACCGCTCTGGGTCAGCGCACTCCGGCGGCGCGGCGCGCCGGCTCGACCAGCGTCACCTGGAGCCGGCGCAGGGCGTCGAGATGGTCGGCGGTCCAGATCAGGTGGACGACGGCTGGGCCCGCCCGCGCCTGGTCCCCTCCAAGGTTGCGACGCAGCGACTCCAACAGCCGAGCCGCCGCGGCATCGTCGCCCTCCAACGGGTCGGGGATGGCGGCCTGGCTCTCGATGCCCCGTGCCAGCTCGCCGTACCAGTCGCGCAGCCGGCGACTCGCGTGGCGCAGCTCGTCGCGCGCCGCCCCGGCGCCGGACGGAGCCGCGTACCCGCCGTGCCAGAGCTCGATCAGCGCGCCGCCGTTCACCCGCAGCGCGGTCACGCCCGACACCAGCCGGGCGACCGCGGCTACCGGCACCGGTCTTGCCGCCCGCTCGCAGAGATAGGTGCGGAAGGCGTCGTCCAGCCGCCGGGCGGCCGCGGCCGCCCGCGTCCGTCCGGCCTCGGCCGGCTGCGCCGCTCCGTCTTCTGGCGGCCGCAGTCCCAGCTCGACCGTCTCGTCGACGTAGCCGGCGCACACGGCGTAGGCGTCGGCGAGCGCCCGGCGGAGCGCAGCCGCCGCCCCCCGGGGCCAGAACAGGAGTCCGACGATCAGGCTGATGGCGCAGCCGATGGCAACGTCCTCGACGCGAACCAGGCCGACCTTCCAGCCGGCCGGCTCGAGGATGTTGAAGAGCACGACGAGGGTGATCGTGAACGCCGCCTGGCCGGCGGCGAAGGAGATCGCCGCCGGCGCCAGTCCGGCTCCGAACACCGCGAGGGGCAGAACCGCCCAGAGCAGGCGGGTGTCGGTACCCACCGCGATCAGGATCCCCGCCGCGACGATGAACCCGAGGATCGTCCCGACGATGCCTCGGATCACCAGCTGGCCGGTGTTGAGCGCGTTCGAGCGGAGCACCGAGAGCGTGCCCAGCACCACCCAGAATGCATGCTGGAGGCCGCTCTCGTTGGCCACCCAGACCGCGAGTGCGAGCGCGATCGCACCACGAATGCTGTTGTGCATCCAGACCGACCGCGGCTGCCAGTGCGCGGCGGCCCGCTCGCGGGCCGCCCGCCACGGCGTCAGGACGCCCTCCGGCTCGCGGCCGAGCAGGCGTTCCCGCCAGCTTCGCCGCTCGGCCAGGAGCACCCCCGTCACGTTGATGCCGACCAGTGACGCGGCGTAGCCCACCTCGCGGGTGCGGAAGCTGGGGGCCAGCGCGGTCGTCAACTCAAGCGTCTGTGGCGGGTGCGGGAACGCGCGCAGCACCTCGTCCCCCAGCCTCCGCTGCCCGGCCTCGAGCGCTGCCAGCGCCGCCGCCAACTCCTCTGTCGCGGCACCGCGCTCGGCCAGCAGGCGGGCCGACCGGTCGAGCACCGCCGCCGCGGCCGCCCTGACCTCCGCCACCGCGTCGGCCACCTCGCCGGTTGGCAACTCCTGGTGGGTTCGCAGCACGGCGTCGAGCCAGCCGAGCTCGTCCACCATTCGCACCAGAAGGCGGCCCTGGGTTGTCAGGTCGGTCGGCCGCGAGGACGTGGCCAGGAAGAACGACCGCAGGTCGGAGACGGCCGCGCCGGCCCGGTCGAAACACGCCTTCCGCTCGGCCGGAGTCGGGCTCTCCGGCCCGCCTTGCAGATGCGCCGCCTCGTACTCGAGGGACTCCGCAAGCGCCTGGCAGGCGCGGCGAACGCGTTCGCGCAGGAGACCGTTCTCAGGGGCCGGCCAGAGCACCGCGATGGCCACCATCGCCACCGCCGCCGACATGCCCCAGCCGGCCAGCCGGGCCGGGATGTCCGCGGCCGATCCGGGCAGGCAGACGGGGAGGATGAACGAGAGCAGGAGCGCGAAGCTGGCGGCGACCAGCACCGAGCTGACGCAGCCGGCAAAGAGGACGGCGAATCCCACGACCAGCATCGCGGCCGCGGCCAGCCAGGGGTTGACCGATGTGAGCGTTCCAAGCGTGATCATGACCGCGCCGCCCACGGCCAGGCTCGCCATCGATTGCAGGCGATCGTGCATCGGCCCGCCGAAGTCGACCAGCATCATCGTCGCCAGGGCGCCGAACGCCGCGAAGAGGGCAACCTGAGTGCTGCCGAGGAGATGGATCCCGACGGCGAAGAGCGCCGGCATCAGGATCGCCGACCGGCCGGCACGACGCAGGGCCGAGAACCCCGGGTCACGGAGTCTCAGCCAGTCGACCACGCGCGCCCGCCGCGACGGCATGTGTCATCGTACCGAACCCCGGCCGGGCGCATATGCTGGCCCCGTGCAGCACGTGATCGAGCAGGTTGCGGGGATCCTCCACCGGAACGGGGTCGAGTTCGACACCCGCGCCGACGGCAGCGAGTACCGGATCCTCCTCGATACCAGCGCCACCTTCGTGTCCTTCAGCCGCCTCCGCGATCACACCATGATCAGCTTCTACTCGCCTGTCCTCCAGGAGATCGAGGAGGACGACCGGCTGCCGGAGATCTGCGAGCTGATGAACGAGCTGAATGCGGCCAGCCGGTTCGTCCGGTTCGTCTACTACCCGGAGCTGCGGGTGATCGCGCTCGAGTACGACCTGCTCGGCGACGACCTCCAGGAGGCCGAGCTGATGCACGCGGTGAACCTGATCTCGGAGGTCGCAAACGCCGAGGACGAGGAGCTGAAGATCCGCCTCGGCACCGGCCTGCGCTTCCAGGAGACGGAGCAGGACGGGGATTGAGACGCCGGCCGGGCAGGAACAGGAGGCACGCACGATGACGGTCAGCGCATCCGATGCGGGATCGGGCATGGGCGCCGCGGGGGAGGCGGAGGTCGTCTGGCACGGGCTGACGGCGGAGGAGAGCTGCGCGCGGCTGAACGTCGACCCGAAGGCCGGACTGGACGGCGGCGAGGTCGAGGCGCGGCGCAGCCGGTTCGGCCCGAACAAGCTCGCCGAGGCGAAGACGGAGCCCGGCTGGCGGGCCTTCCTCCGCCAGTACCGCGACCTCATGCAGCTCGTGCTGCTCGGCGCCGCGATCGTCAGCATGGTCGCGCTGCAGGAGTTCTCGACCGGCGTGGTGATCATCGGACTGACGGTCCTGAACGCCGTCCTCGGCCTGAACCAGGAAGGCAAGGCGGCCGAGAGCGTCGCTGCGCTCCAGAAGATGCTCCTGATCAGGGCCCACGTCCGCCGCGCAGGCGAGATGCAGGACATCCCGGCCGAGGAGCTCGTTCCCGGCGACGTCATCAGCTTCGAGGCGGGGGACAAGATCCCGGCCGACGGGCGGTTGCTGGTGGCTGCCACGCTGGAGATCGAGGAGGCTGCCCTGACCGGCGAGAGCACGCCGGTGCTGAAGGCCGTCGATCCGGTCGCCGGCGACGATGTCCCGCTCGGCGACCGCCTGGACATGGCGTACATGAACTCGACGGTCACCCGCGGCCGCGGCGAGATGGTCGTCACGGCGACGGGGATGTCGACGGAGGTCGGGCAGATCTCGGGGATGCTGAGCCAGGTCGGGGAGGAGAAGACGCCGCTCACCCGCCAGCTCGACCAGCTCACGGTATTGATCACCATCATGGCCGCGGCCGCGCTGGTGCTCGTGATCGCCATCGGGCTGTTCCGGGACGAGAGCTTCCACGACCTGTTCCTGATCGGGATCAGCCTGGCGATCGCCGCCATCCCGACCGGCCTGCCGGCGGTCGTCACGACGATGCTCTCGCTGGGCACCCAGGCGCTGGCCGCGAAGGGGGCGATCGTCAAGCGTCTGCGCTCGGTCGAGACGCTCGGATCGACCTCGGCGATCTGCTCGGACAAGACCGGCACCCTGACCCTGAACCAGATGACGGCCCGCCAGCTCGTCCTGGTCGGGCGCCGGTACTCGATCGAGGGCGAGGGCTACTCCACGGTGGGCAAGATCCTGCGGGTCGCCGGCGACTCGGACCTGGACTTCGAGCCGATCACGCTGCCGATGGCGCTCGCCAACGACGCATCGGTGCGGGAGGGCGAGATCGTCGGCGACCCGACCGAGGCCGCGCTGGTCGTCCTGGCCGCCAAGAGCGGCCTGGACGTGGACGAGACGCGGCGGGTGTACCCGCGCGTCGGCGAGGTCCCGTTCGACTCCGAGTACAAGTTGATGGCGACGTTCCACGAGATGGAGGACGGCGGCAGGAAGGTCGTCCGCTGCTTCGTCAAGGGCGCGCCGGACGTGCTGCTCGCCCGGTCGTCCACGGTCCGCGACGGGGACGGCTCCGGGATCGCCACCGACAGCGCCCGCGCGCGCGTGTTGGCCGAGAACGACCGCCTGGCCGGGGAGGGCCTGCGAGTCCTGGCCGTGGCGTCGCGGGACATCGATCCGTCGGCGTTCGACCCGGGTGCAGTGCTGCTCGACCAGGTGAACGACCTGACGCTGCTGGCGCTCATCGGCATCGTCGACCCGGCCCGAAAGGAAGCGCGAGATGCGATTGCCCTCTGCAAGGAGGCGGGAATCCGCGTCCGCATGATCACCGGCGACCACGCGACCACGGCCGCGGCCATCGCCGGCCAGCTCGGCATCGAGGGACGCGCTCTCTCTGGGACCGAGTTCGCCGCCTACGGCGACGACGAGCTGGCCCATGAGGTCGAGGGGATCGGCGTCGTCGCCCGCGTCGCTCCCGAGGACAAGGTGCGGCTCGTCGAGACGCTGAAGCACCAGGGCAACGTGGTCGCCATGACCGGCGACGGCGTCAACGACGCCCCCGCCCTGAAGCGGGCGGACATCGGGGTCGCCATGGGCATCACCGGCACCGAGGTGACCAAGGAGGCCGGCGACATGATCCTCACCGACGACAACTTCGCCACCATCGTCAGCGCAGTCGAGGGCGGCCGCGGGATCTACGACAACCTGATGAAGTACGTCCGCGTCCAGCTCGTCCAGCTCGGCGGATTCATCCTCCTGTTCGTCGGAGCGGGCGTCTTCGACGTCGCCGCGGGGGCGCCGCTGACGCCACTCCAGATCCTCTGGATCAACTTCGCCGTCGACGTGCTGCTGGCGATCGGGCTGGGGTTCGACGCGCCGGCGCCCGGCCTCATGCAGCGGCAGCCCAGGGACGCCGCCGCGCCGATCGTCGACCGCCCACTGGGCATCCGCCTGGGCATCGCGAGCCTGATCATGGCCGGGCTGGCTCTGGGGGTTGTGGCCTGGGGCGACCACCACTACAGCCTCATCGTCGCCACCACGATGGGGCTAAGCACCCTCTCGCTGATGCACGTGATCGCAGCCATGGAGGCGCGCGAGCCGACCGGGACGATCTTCAAGCGCTACACGATCGAGAACCGCCGCTTCGTGCAGCTGATCGGCGCCGCCACGGTGCTCACGTTTCTCGTCACCGGCCTGGGGGCGCTGCAGCGCATCTTCGACACCGTCTCGCTGTCCAGCGCCCAGTGGGGCATCTGCGTGCTGGCGCCGATCGTCTTCCTCGCCGTCTGCGAGCTGGGGAAGCTGTTCGACCGGCGCGCAGGCGGCGCGGGGGTGAGCTCCTCTGTCTGAAGCGGCCGTAGGCACGACCGAGGCCGACTCCGGCGACTCCCGCCTGGCGATCCTCCTGGCGATGGCGATGTTCGTCCTGGTCGTCGACACGTCGCTGATGAACGTGTCGATCTCGTACGTCGTGCACGATCTGCACACGACGGTCAGCGGCGTCCAGTCGGCGATCGCGCTGGAGGCCCTCGTCTCGGCCGCCTTCATCCTGATCGGGAGCAAGATTGGCGACCTGATCGGCCGCAAGCGGGCGTACGTGATCGGCCTGCTCGCCTACGCCCTGGGGGCGCTGTCGATGGCGCTGGCCCAGAACCTGATCGCGATCATCATCTTCTGGGCGATCATCGGCGGCCTCGGGGCATCCCTGCTCCTGCCCGCGATGCAGTCGCTGATCCACGGCAACTTCGAGGGCGCCGCCCAGAAGAAGGCGTACGCCCTGGTGGGGGCCGCGGCGGCGATCGCGGCCGCCGTCGGCCCGCTTCTGGGGGGCTTCATCACCACCTACCTGTCCTGGCGGATCGCGTTCCTCCTGGAGGACGTGGTGATTGCGGTCGTTCTGCTGGGAATCAAGCTGGTGCGCGATACGCCGTACACCGGCGAGCCGGGCGTGGACTGGACCGGGGCGGCGCTCTCGGTCGTCGGGATGGGCGGGATCGTGCTCAGCATCCTCGTCTGGCAGGAGGGCGGCGAGGCCGTGCTGGGGCTGCTGGTGGTCGGCGTCGTCGCCATGGCCGGGTTCGGCTGGTGGCTGGTGCGCCGCAAGCGCGAGGGACTGGTCTCACTGATCGACCCCGACCTCTTCCGGTCACGACTGTTCACCGCCGGGATCTCGGGCCAGATGCTGCAGCAGATCGCGCTCGGCGGGGTCATGATCGCCCTCCCCATCTACCTCCAGATGGTGCTCGAGTACAGCGCCATGCAGGCCGGCCTGTCACTGGCTCCGCTGTCGCTGAGCATGTTCGCGGTCGCCCTGATGGCGGAGCGGCGGGCGGGCCGACGGCGGCCTGCGATCCTGATCCGGGCCGGATTCGCGCTCCTCTTCGTCGGCATGGTGATCCTGATCCCGATCGTGCCGCGCGCGACCTCCGGCTTCTATCTGGTCGTCCCGCTCCTGATCGCCGGCTGCGGACTGGGCCTGCTGGTCTCGCAGCTCAACAACTACACCCTGTCACCGATCTCCGACGAGCGGGTCAGCGAGGCGGCCGGCGTGAACTCCGCCGGCGGGTCGTTCGGCCTCTCGTTCGGCCTCGCCTTCGCCGGTGCCATCCTGCTCGCCACCCTCTCGTTCAGCTTCACCAACCTGGCCGATTCGAGCACGGTGCTGACGCCCGCCCAGCAGCAGCAGGTGTCCAAGACGCTCGAGCACGACGCCGAGGTGATGAGTAACACGCAGCTCCAGAAGCAGCTCTCGGGCGAGTCCAAGGCCACCCAGGACGAGATCCTCAGCATCAACACCGACGCCCGCCACCGCGCGCTCCAGGTGGCGCTGCTGGTGCCGGTTCTGGCCGCGCTTCTCGGATTCGCGAACTCATTCCGCATGGTGCGCCTGCCCGACCCGGTGTCATCCGGCGCTGCGGAGGGGATGCTCGCCGGCTAGCCGCGTCGGGGCCGCTCGAAGCGCTCCGCCAGCAGGCCGTGGCGCAGGCCGCGGTCGCTCACCGTGAGCGAATCGAGGTCGAGCTTGGCGAGGACCGTCAGCACCACGCAGGCGCCGGCCAGGATGACCTCCGCCCGCTTGGGCTGGAGGCCGACGATCTTCCGGCGGTCATCGGCGCTGCGCGTCCGGTAGAGCTCGATCTGGCGGTCGACCTCGGCTGCGGTGAGGACGCTGCCCTGGACGACCTCCGGGTCGTAGGATGCGAGCTCGTGCATGACGGCGGTCATGTTCGTGACGGCGCCGCCGATCCCGACCAGCACGTCCGGCGGCGGCCTGCCGTCGAGGCTCTTGAGCTCGCCGGCGATCGCTGCCAGCGCCTCCTCGACCCGTTCCCGCGTAACCTCGGTGGCGAGCCCGAACCGCTCGGTCAACCCGACGGCGCCGACGTCGACGCTGAACCGCTCGTCGACGTGGCCGGCGCGGCCGAACGTGAACTGGGAGCTGCCGCCACCGGTCTCGAACACGACCAGCGATCCGGACACCGGCCCGAGGCCGGAGACCACGGCCAGGTATGCCAGGCGCGCCTCCTCCTCACCGGTGATGACCTCCACCTCGACGCCCGCCCGCGCACGGACGGCGGCGATCAACTCCTCGCGGTTCGGCGCCCGGCGAAGGCCGGCGGTGCCGACAGCGGCGATCCCCTCGGCGCCGCGGGCGCGCGCCTCCTCGGCCATTCCGGCGATCGCCTCCGCCGTCCGTCTGACCGGCTCCTCGCCCAGCCTGCCGGTGCCGTCGAGCCCTTCACCCAGCCTCGTCACCTCGGCGCGGTCGACCACCGCCGTCCAGCCGCCTTCTGCGCCGCGCTCCGCGAGCCGGAACTTGACCGAGTTCGTGCCCACGTCGATGGCCGCGAACCGCGGGAGTTCCAGGCCGGATGTGGCGCGCAGCCAGGAGGGGAGGTCGACGTTCCGCTCGCCGGCAAGCCCGAGGCCGCGGACGGTCGTTCGCACCAGAACCGGGTCCTCCGATTCCACGGCGACCGTGCGGGCGTCCCCGTACCCAGTGGTGATCTCGGAGGCCTCCGCCATGCAACCGTCGACGAGGTAGTGCCGGCGCCGCTTGCGCACCTCGACCGCCACCGGGTCGGCCGCCCCGTCGATCGCCGCCAGGAACTGCTCCAGCGTGCATTCCCCCACCGGCAGCGGCAGGTCGCTGCCGAGGGCGTCGACCACCATCGCCAGGTCGCCCGGAGCGAGCGGGAATGCGCCCTTCATGACCGGCCGCCACTGCTGCAGTCCGGTCTCGTCGACGTCGACCAGTTGCTTGACGTCCAGCCGCCCGCCGCGGATCTTGACCGACGCCCGACTCCGGCTCGAGACGACGTACAGCTCGTCGCTCTCCTCGACGCGGTCGGACGGCAGCGCCAGCAGCCGCTCGAAGGCATTCGCCGCGTGGTCGCCGAACTCCCGCCATTCCCAGCGCGGGACGATCCGGGTCATCCCGCGGCGTCGGCCATCGTGCGCGCGAAGTAGGTGAGCGCCTTGCGCGTCTTCGTCTCCTGCTCGCCGGAGATCTCGACCGAGCGGCTGGCCAGGAACGCGCGCATCTCGGCCGCGACCTGGAAGGCGTCAGCCGTCCCGCAGCGCGTGGAGAGCTCGAGCACCCGCGAGCCGTCCGGGTAGGTCCAGAGCTCCGCGACCAGCCTCCGCCCAAGGTCCTTCGGAGTGAACCGCAGCTTGAGCACCAGGATCGGCCCCAGCGCCACCAGGTCGCCCAGCTCGATCCCGCCCTCCACGTGGTCGGCGAAGAACGCGCGCTGCTCCTTCGAGAAGAGCTTGCGCACCGGTCGGTCACCGCCGAGCGCCGCCCGCACCGCGTCGCGGTCGAGCGGACGCTTGAGGGTGGCCGAGCAGACGTACCCGCCGGGGAGGGCATCCACCTCGACCCGGAAGCCGGTTGATTTCCGGATCCGTGCCGGAAGCTCGCCGGGAACCACCGGGCGCAGCTTGACGACCGAATCGTCCCCCCTGCCCTGGATCCGCCGGGCACGGACGACCAGGCCCTGCTTGTCCAGCGCGAGCTCGGACGTGTCGAAGAAGACCACCTGCCGGATCTCGGCGTCCAGCGGGTCCATGCCCAGCGCGGCGACCGCCGATCGCTGGTGCTGCTCGGGAATCGTCAGCTTGAGCTCGACCGAGTCGGCGCCCTTGATCAGCGCCAGGAGCTTGGCCAGCTCCTGGCCGGAGAACGTCGGTGGGGTTGCAGCTTTCGCAGGCATGGGAGATCGCAGGCGGTTGCCGACCAGGCTAGCCGAGCGCCTTCTGCTTCAGCGCCTCGAACTCCGCCTGGGTGATCGCACCGCTGTCCAGGAGGCCCTTCGCCCGCTCGATCTCCGCAGCCGCGCCGCCACCGCCACCGGCCGTCTCACGCACGTAGTCGTCGAACTGCGCCCGCTGGCGTTCCGCCTGGTCGATGTTGCGCCGGGTCATCCCCTCGCTCTGGGTGATGAAGTAGACGAACACGCCCAGGTACGGGAGGATGATCACGAAGATCAGCCACCCCGCCTTCCCCCAGCCGGAGAGGTCGTGGCGACGGAAGACGTCGGCAAAGACCATGAACAGGAACCAGAACCACAGCACCCACAGGAAGAACACGAGCAACGTCCACATGACATCGAGAAACGGATAGCTGGATGCAACGAACATGGTCTGTCTCCTCCGGTGCGGGGCCGAACGTCCGTCGAGTGGTCATTCTGAACTAGACGGCGCACGCGTGCAATGACCGCGGCCGCCCGGCGTTCACCCAGGTGATCACGAACGGGTCGGCGCGAGTGCTTGACGAACTCGCCTCCGCGGTCCCGCCCGGGTGCGCCGGGCCGTGGCCGTACCCGACACCGGCGAAGAGGAGAAAGCCGACGACGGATCAGCCGCCGCGGCTGTCCCGGAGCACCTGCTCGCGCCGCTCGGCCAGCGTTCCGTGACTCTCGTCCTCGGCGCCGATCAGCTCGTTTCGGGCCTGGGAGACGCGGATCAGCTCGTCCAGCTTCAGATTGAGGGCGCGCGACTCGCGGCTGGACGTGTGCTGCACCGCAAAGACCATGATCACCGTGACCAGTGTGGTGACGGATGCGACCGCCCCCAGGCGGCCGGTGAGCGCGCCGCCGACCAGCGCCACCACCACGAGCACCGCGGCGGCGGCGAACGCCTTCTCATCGCCCAGCGCCATCGCCACGCGGTCGGCGCCGCGGCTGGCGGGCGCTTGCGGCGACCGGTTGCGAGAAACCTCGGGCATGTCACCCCGGTTCCCGGATCGACTGCGGGCCAATCCCCGGCCGCCGCGGCGCCCCTGGTCAGCGGTCGCGCACGTGGCTGGCGGCCTCGCCGGCCTTGTCCGCCGCATCGCGGGCGGCGTCCTTCATCTTCCCGCCGGCCTCGCGGAGGTCGCCCTTGGCCTGCTCGCGCCTGCCCTCCTTGCGCAGCCCCTCGTCTCCCTGCAGCTTGCCGGCGGTCTCCTTGACCTTCCCCGACCCCTGCTCGATCTTGGCTCGCGACTTCTCGCCCATGATGGGCCTCCTATCCGGGTGTGTTCGCGTCCAAGTACCCGCCGCCCCGGTACGCCAACCGGTCCGACGAAAGTCGACTCAGGGCCGACCGGCCGGCCACGGCCAGTCCGGGCCGACTGAAAGCGGCCCGTCGCGGGTCGCGGCTGCGCGGGCCGCGACCGCCGTTGCCACCGCCCATCGGTCGTCCTCCAGTGTGGCGTTGGGCGCGTCCTGGCCACGGCAGGCCGCGGCGAAGTCGCCCATCTGCCGCTGGTACGCCTCCGCGAAGAACTCGCGGCAGTCGGCCGCAAAGACGGCGTCGGAACCCGTCGACAGGAGGGTGATCTCGCCGTTTCGTTGCGAGCGGTCGAACACGACCGAGCCGTTCTCCCCCAGCACCTCGCACCGGATATCCATGCCAACCGTGTTCGTGCGGGCGAGATGGATGGACGCCATCGCCCCGTCGAGCGTGATCGTGATGTAGGCCTGATCCAGGTCGGCATCGGCGTAGACCGCCCGCTGGCTGACGACGGCGACCGTCTCCGGGTCCGCGCCAAGGAGCCAGCGGGCGGCGTCGAAGTCGTGCACGCCGACATCCATGATGAAGCCGCCCGCCGCCACGTCATCCGGCCCGGGTGGGAAGTTCTCGCGGCTCTCCATCTGGATCGCGAACGGCCGGCCGATGGCGCCCGCCGCGATCAGCCGTGCAAGCTCACGGAACCGGGCGTCGTGGCGGCGGTGATAGGCGACGCGTACCACGAGGTCCGGGCGGGACGCCGCTGCCTCGCGGATCCGTGCTTGCGCTTCGGTTCCGATCGCGCCCGGTTTCTCGAGCAGCAGATGCTTCCCGGCCGCGAGCACCGCTATCGCGTGCTCGGGATGGTCGACCGTGCGAGAGCAGACGACCACCGCCTCGACATCCTCCATCTCCAGCAGTTCGGCGATCGTCGCAAGCCGCACACCGGGAACGAGGCCGGTGAGGCTGCCGGGCCTGGCCCGCTCGCGCACCCCCGCGACGGCGACGAGATCCACCTGCCGGCTGCGAGCCGCACACGCGGCGTGCACCGCGCCGATGAACCCGCTGCCGACGATCCCCAACCGCAACCGTGCAGAGTCAGACGCCAGACCGCGAAGATAGCGCAGGCCTACAACGACCGCGCGGCTCAGTGTTCCCAGGGTTTCGGGTCCTCCGACCGTACGACGGCAACGACCTCGAACTCGACGAGGTCCTGCCAGCTCGAGATCCACTCGTCGAAGAGCGCCGGCTCGTCGGTCTCCATCAACTGGAAACAGCGCTCGCGATCGGGCAGTGCGACCCAGCTGTCGATGTAGACGAGCCCGTCGGGGAGCATCCGCCCCCGCTCGGCCAGCCGTCGGTACACCGGCTCCGGCCCCGTCCGATACCGCTCAACGACGATGTAGAGCACGGCACCGCGACACTAGGGATGGGCCACGTCGTGCGGCGTTCGGCTGAGCCTCTCGGCGCGCTGCTTGATGCCGTGCAGCATCTTCCGTTCCATGAGGAGCGATGCGGGCTCCATGGGAAGCATCCCGATCCTGTCTCTCAACCTCGGTAGCCGAAAGCGGTTGCGGCTTATCAGTCGAGTCTTGCCGTCGTGCGTTCCCTCGATGACAAACGTCCAGACCCAGTTGCCGTCTGCCGATTGTGCTGCCAGCACATTCCCGGACTCAACGCGCCTGAAGCTCATCTGGTTCGGCCCGTAGCCAAAGCCATCGCCGACCTGCGGATGCTGGAACTCGGGCAAGACGTGATCGACGCTATGCATGTTCAGCCCCAGCAGATTCTCGATCCAGTCGTAGGTGTAGGCGCCGCCGCGCGGCGCCGGACCCATCTGGGCGATCCACGGCCAGACCGCCGCCCGCGGTGCGTCGATCGTGATCGCCCGCGTCGCGGTACCGTCCGCCTCCTCGAGGAGTTCATCGCCCGGCAGCCGCCGCCCAGCCTCCTCCCGTGTCGCCCCCCAGGTCAGAATCGTTCCGCGCAGGAACCGGCGATAGAGCGCTGCGCCACCAATCAGCGCTCCTGCACTAAGGAGTGTCTTCCTGGGCACCATGTCCTCCTTTGGGGCGGCGTGAGCCGACTCGATCGTACGTCACGGGCGCCAACGCGACACCAGCGCCCCGGCGCGCGGCGCGACGATGACATCAGCCGAACGCCCTCCGGGGCGTCAGCCGTGCCCCCATGCGGGGAGCAGCGGATACACGATGGCGGCGACGGCAACCCCGGCCACAGCCGCGGCGACCACGACCAGCCGGCGCAGCCCCGACCCGCTGATCCGGTCTCGGGGCGTCCAGTCGCGGACTCCCACCGTGGGGATCGACCACAGGTGGCCGACGACATGGATCGTCATCGCGCCGAACCAGAGGATGAAGCTGGCCTTGTGAACGGCATAGACCGTGTTCGCATTCCGGCCGGCGATGACCAGCGCGACGCCGGAGGCAAAGAGCGAGATGGTGAGCAGCACGACGAGGGGCCCGAGGAGGCGCATGACCGGGTGTGGAGGACCGGCTCGCCGGTAGGCCGGCTGGTGGCTGTAGTAACGGGCGAAACGGTAGAACGTCGTCCCCAGCTTGAGCAGCACGACGGGGATCAGGACGAGCCCGACGACCACGTGCACGACCTCGAGCTGGCCGAGGTCGGGAATCGTGCCCCCTTCGATCGCGAGCAGCAAGAGCAGTAGCCCGCCCAGCATCGTCGTCAGCCGGCGGTTGCCCTCAACTCCCGGCGGGTCCTCGCGATCCTCGCCGTGCCGGTCGGTGTCGAGCCTGCGAAGCGCGATCACCCGACCCGCTCCAGGCGCAGGGCCAGCTTCGGGCAGGCGGCTACTGCGCGGCGGGCGTGCGCCGCCACCTCGCCGCCGACCGGCGCGGGATCAATGATCGGATAGCCCCACTCGTCGAGCCTGATCCGCTCGGGCAGGAGGTCGGCGCAGAGGCCGTGTCCGTCGCAGGCGATCCGGTCGACGCGAAGGGTGCGGAGCTTCATCGCCAGTCCGCGTCGCTGAGCGCCCTCGCCGGCGGCAGCGGAACGACGGCACTCTGCCGGCACAGATGCCCCCGTTCGTGCGCTGCCACGTGATCGGGAAAGCGCTCCAGGGCGCTCGACACGAGCCTGACCAGGCCGTCCGGAAGCCCGCAGGCGCCGCGTCCCTCGACCACCGAGATCCGCCTGCGCAGGCGATCGGTGACCAGGCCGTTCGCCTGCGGGGAGCAGAGGACCTGCAGGTCCCCGGCCACCGCCCGGACACCGTGCGTGCAAGGCCCGCACTGGCCCGCGCCCTCGCGGGCCAGGTAGGCCGCGATTCGCGCCGTCTCGGCGAGCACGCAGGTCTGCTCCGGCGCCACGACCAGGATGCCCGCCCCAAGCCCGGCTCCGGCCAGCCGCAGGGCGTCGGGGTCGCAGGTCAGCGCAGCCGCGGCGGACCACGGCAGCCAGCCGCCGAAGCAACCGCCGGCAAGCAGCATCGCCGGCTCCGAACGCGGTTCGGAGGCGCGAACGACCGCCTCCAGCGAGGCACCGAGACCGACCTCGGCGATGCCGCGGCGGCCGACCGCCCCGGCGATCGTCACGAGCGCTGTCCCCGGGGCGTGGGCCGGCCCCACCGATCGGAACCAGCCGGCGCCGTAGCGGGCGATCTGGGCCAGGTGGGCGGCAGTCTCGACGTTCAGCACCAGGGTCGGCTTCCCCGACACTCCGCGCTCGAACGGCCGCGGTGGCACGCCGAGCGGGCGGATCGGGCCACCGGCGAGCCAGTGCACCAGCGCCGTCTCCTCGCCACCGACGTACCTCGGCGGTCCCTCTGCGACCTCGACTGGATCGAGTCCGAACCAGCCCTTGCCGCGCTCGGCAAGTGCCCTCGACAGCGACCGCACGGCGTCGACGGCGTCGCGGCGGACGGCGACGATCAGCCGGCTCGCCCCGAGCTCCGCAGCCGCGAGCTCCGCGCCGTCCAGGACGAGGTGCGGCGCGACCGCGAGCAGGTGGCGGTCCTTGCCGCTTCCCGGCTCGCCCTCCATGCCGTTCACCACCACGACCGGCCGCGATCTGGCCGAGGCGACCGCCGCCAGCTTCCGCCCGGTCGAAAACGCTCCGCCGCCGCGGCCCCGGAGCCCCGCCTGGTCGACCTCGTGGATCAGACCGCGAGCGCTCAGCCCCACGGCCGGATCGCCGTACCAGCGCGTGTGCTCCCGAAAGCTCATCCGGCCGCCGTGGGCGCGGACGCCGGCGAGCAGTCTGGGCACTCCGGCCGGCGGCGCCGCGTGTTCCCGACGGACGGCGGTGGCGGCCTCCATCTATGCGACCTCCCCCAGCAGCCGCCAGCCCCCCGCGGCGAGCACCAGCGCGGCACAGACCGCGATCAGCGCCGGCACCAGGCCGGACGCGATGTCCGACCCGGAGCCGACGGCATGCAGCACCGCCACCGGCCAGATCACGTACACCGCCCAGTGCACGGCCCGCCACGTTGCCAGGCCGAGCCTGGCCCGGACGAGGCTGGTCACGACCACCGCCATCAGCAGGTCGAGCGCGATCGCGCCCAGGCCGACCCAGAGCGGCCGGTAGGTAGAGGAGAACGGCAGGACCGCGTTGATCAGCCGAAGCCCCGCGTACGGATCCAGCACGGCCGTCGCAATGTGCACAGAGACGAACACGAGGAGGAGCAGTGACAGGTTGCGGTGGAGCCCGGCAATCACGTACCGCGGCATGGTCAGCCATCCCCGAGAACGCAGGCCGGCGATTCCGAGGAGCAGAGTTAGCGTGAGAAGGACGAGCGTGACCATCCCCGTCCCGCGCGAGAGGTACCACAGCGTCTGCGAGTTGACGGACGAGCTCATGCCACCGCCCGCGGCCAGGCGCCGAGCGTGACCACGCTGCCGTCCGCCGCGACCAGGCGGGCCGACAGCCCGGCCCGGGCGAGCCGGTCGACCGCGTCCTCGCCCGCCACAAGCGCGGCGGTCGACGCGGTGTTGGCCACGACGCAGGAATCCGCAGCGACGGTGGCCGTCCGCCAGCGCCCCTCCGCCGGGCGCCCCGTCCGAGGATCGATCAGGTGATGCATGCGCTCGCCGCCGCGCCTCCAGGTGCGCACCGTGACGCTGGAGGTCGCGAGCGCGCCGGACCTGACCGCAACCGTCTGGGCGACGGCATCGGGCGATGTGCGGTGATCATCGGCGATCCCGACGGGCCAGCCGGCCTCGGGGGCCGCACCGGCGACCGCCACGTCGCCGCCGAGATTGACCAGCACCCCGGACCCGCAGGCCGATGCCGCCGCCCGGGCGGCCCGGTCGGCGGCGAGCGCCTTACCGGTCGCACCGAGGTCGACCAGCGTACCGGGGCTCAGCCGGAGGGTCCGCGACGGGCGGTCGAGCCTGATCGTGCGCCATCCGGGCACCGCAACCGGCTTCGGACTGGGGCCGCCATCGACCAGCTCCGGGTAGTCGCGGTCGTACCCGAGCTCGACCAGCGATGCGCCGACCGTTGGATCGACCAGGCCGCCGCTCGCCGCAGCCGCATCGAGGGCCGTGCCCAACGCCTCGGCCAGGAGCGGGCTGACGGCGGTCGGCACGCCTCCCGGTACCTGCATCAGCTCGGAGTCCTCGCGGAAGCGGCTGAGCGCGGCGTCGATCCGGTCGAGCTCGGAAACCACCAGCAGCAGCGCGTCGGGAAGCCGGCTGCGACGGGTCACGGCGACCAGTGCGCTCGTGCCGAGCGCGCGGAACCCGGCGCTCCAGATCACGATCCTCCCGAGACCGTTACCGGAGGCTGGCTGGTCGTGGTCACCGGCGGCGTTGTCGTCGCTGGGGGCGCCTGCGAGTTGTTGTTTGCACCGGACCCCGAGTCGGTTGAGCGCGCCGGCGACCTGTGGGAGCGGACGCCCGCAGCGCGCGCGGCCGGAGGCGAGGAGTACTTGCCCGGGTTGGAGCGAGCAGCGGCGACGGAGAGCCCAAGCGCTCCGGCCGCCGCGAGGACCCCCACCAGGCGGGTGAGCTCGAAGACACGCCGGCGGCCGCGGTCACGCTGTCGGATACGACGGTCGTCCACACCCTCAGTGTTCCCGGGTCAGATGAGCGGCCTCTCACGGAACCCTGGGCGTTTCCTGCGAGCCTTGGTAGATGAGAAGGGTCTCACGAAGCCGGCCGCATGCGCGATCGTCGCGATAGCGTCAGCACCATGCACCTGCTGGTTGTGGACGACGAGCCGCGCCTCCTCGACCTGCTCGAACGCGGCCTGCGTGCACAGGGATTCGAGGTTCAGGGAGCAAGCTCGGCGGACGACGCGCTGGCACTCGCACGGGCTGACCCGCCCGCGGTGGCCGTGCTCGACGTGATGATGCCGGGAGCGGACGGATTCGAGCTCCTGGAGGCATTGCGCGGTGTCGTCCCGGGAGTGCCGGTGATCATGCTCACCGCCCGTTCGTCGGTCGAGGACCGGATCCACGGTCTCGAGCTGGGGGCGGTCGACTACATGGCCAAGCCGTTCTCGTTCCGCGAGCTCACCGCCCGCATCCGGGCACAGCTGCGCCGAGACTCGACGCCCGCGCCGGAGGTGCTGGAGGTGGGGCCGGTCAGGCTCGATATCTACCGCCGCGAGCTCGAGTCGCCGGCCGGCGCGTTCACCCTGCCCGACCGCGAGTTCACCCTGCTCGACTACCTGATGCGGCACGCCGGACAGGCGCTGACACGCCCCCAGCTCGCAGGCGGCGCCTGGGACGCGATGGCCGACGTGCGGTCGAACATGGTCGACGTGTACATCGCCTACCTCCGTCAGAAGCTTCCCCACGGAACGATTGAGACCGTTCGCGGCGTCGGCTACCGGATCTCCGACCGGTGATCGGCAAGGCGTCGCTGCGAACCCGACTGGCGCTGCTCTACGCCGGGCTGGCCGTGATCGTCCTCGCGATCAGCCTCTTCACCGTGTACGAGGTCGCCCACCGCGACGCACTCAGCCGGCTTGACAACTCCCTGCACGGCGACGCCCGCCAGCTCGGAACGCAGGCCGAGGGAGCGGAGCAAGGGAACGAAGCCGCGTCCGGCGAGCGGTTCGTGCACGCGCGCCGTCTTGTCTCGTCCGGCCACCTGCTCGCGCTGTACGAGAACGGCCGGGTGATCGCATCGAACGGCGACGCGCGCCGGCTCGCCCTCGAGGCGCACGCGGTCGGCCTGCTCGGCCAGGCGGAACGGGTGGCCACGCTGAAGCTGCCGGATGGGGACGTGCGCATCGCCACCGTGCCGATCGACAGAGGCGAGTACGCACTTGCGGCGACGGCGCTGCAGCCTGTGACGGAGTCGATGGAGGGGCTTCTCCACGCGACCCTTCTGGCGGGTGCGATCGGGATCGTGCTGACGTCGATCGGCGCGTGGCTCGCCGCCCGCCGCGGCCTGCGGCCGCTGGAGTCGATCACCGCGCTCGCGAACGAGGTCGCCCCGGACGCCCTCGACCTGCGCACGGGGCTCCAGGACCGCGACGAGATCGGGGCCGTTGCGGCAGCGATCGACCGCATGCTGACGCGCCTGGAGACGGCGTTCGAAGCGCAAAACCGGTTCCTCGAGGACGCGTCGCACGAGCTGCGAACCCCGCTGACGATCGCCCGCGGGCACCTGGAGCTGCTGGAGGACAACCCCGAAGCACCCGCGGACGAGCGGAACCAGGCGCTGGCCGTCGCGATCTATGAGATCGACAGGATGAGTAGGCTGGTCGACGGGCTGCTACAGCTCGCTCGGGCGAGCGAGGTGGAGCGCCTGAGCATCGGGCCGGTCGCCGCCGAGCCGTTCCTGCGGTCGATCGCCGCGCAGCTGGAGCGGCTCGACGACCGGCGGTGGACGGTCTCGGCCCCGCTCGAGCTCGCCGTCGAGGCAGACGAAGACGTACTCCGCCAGATCGTCCTCAACCTGGCGCGCAACGCCGACCAGCACAGCCCACCCCGGGAGGCGATCGAGCTCTCCGCCCGGGGCGTGGACGGCGTGGTCGAAATCTGCGTCGCCGACCGTGGCACGGGCATCGACCCGGCGCTCCGGGTTCGGGTGTTCGAGCGCTTTGCCCACGAAGGCGAGGGGATCGGGCTCGGCCTCTCCATCTCGAGCACGCTCGCCGAGGCCCAGCAGGGGTCGGTCACGCTCGACGACCGGCCAGGCGGCGGGACCGTCGCAACCGTGCGGCTGCCGCGATCGACGCCGGTTTGAGCGGCGTTGCGAGCGCCGTCGCGGCTCGCGGCGGGCTAGCGACCGGCGGTGTGGTCGGGGACGAACGTCTGGGTGTCGATGGGCGGGCGGCGGTAGCCGTCGTCGGCCTGTCGCGGCGGCAGCTGGAGCGGCGGTCGGGGGGTGCGGTCCTCGTAGGGAATCCGCGAAAGCAAGTGCGCGATGCAGTTCAACCGTGCGCGTCTCTTGTCCTCCGCGTCGACAACGAACCAGGGCGACTCGGGAAGGTCGGTCTGTACGAACATCTCATCCTTGGCTCGTGAGTAGTCAACGTAATGCCGCCGGGATTCGAGATCCATCGGCGACAACTTCCACTGCTTTGTGGGATCGTCCATCCGCTCCTGGAACCGCCGCCGCTGCTCCGTGTCGGAGACCGAGAACCAATACTTGGTGAGCAGGATGCCGTCCTCGATCAGCATCCGCTCGAACTCGGGGCACTGGCGCATGAACAGTCGATACTGCTCGGTGGTGCAGTATCCGAGGACGTGCTCGACGCCCGCCCGGTTATACCAACTACGGTCGAACAGCACGATCTCCCCGGCCGAAGGCAGATGCGCCACGTACCGTTGGAAGTACCACTCGGTGCGCTCTCGCTCGGTTGGAGCCGGTAGCGCAGCGATCCGGCAGAACCTCGGGTTGAGCGGCTCGGCGACGCGCTTGATCGTGCTGCCCTTGCCAGCCGCGTCACGTCCTTCGAAGAGCACGACCACCCGCGCACCCTCGTCGCGCACCCATGTCTGCATACGGGCGAGCTCCACCTGCAGGCGCCGGAGCTCGGCTTCATAGACCGATCGCGCCAGGCGCCGTCGCTTCTCCGCCACTCCTAGATCCTACGCGCCCACCCCGCAGCGCGCCGCCAGCCCGAACACCGGGGAATCGGCC
>DASUHT010000040.1:0-2887 GCA_036273335.1 Gaiellales bacterium
TCGGCGGCCTTGTCTCCGCGGTCGGCCCGGTCACCTTCAAGAACAGCGTGCAGTTCGTCGTCGTCTCGACGGTGGTGATCCTGCTTGTGAACCGCGTGGTCGGCGACCGCGAGCGGCGCGCCCAGATCGCCGAACGTGAGCGTGACCTGGCCAGCCGTGAGGCGGTTGTCGAGGAGCGGGCCCGGATCGCACGCGAGCTACACGACGTGATCGCCCACCACGTCTCGATGATCGTGCTGCAGGCGGGCGCCGAACGGCGAGTGTTGGAGCGGTCGGACTCCTCGGCCCGCGAGGTACTGGAGACGATCGAGCGGTCCGGCCGAAGCGCGCTGACCGAGACCCGCCGCTTGCTGGGCATGCTGCGCAGCGGAGACGACCAGCCGCTGGCGCCGCAGCCGCGGATCGGAGACGTGCCGTCGCTGATCAGCCAGGTGCGGGCGGCCGGGCTCCCGGTCGATCTCGTGATCGACGGCGAGCAGCGCGAGCTGCCCGCCGGCATCGAGCTCTCGGCATATCGGATCGTGCAGGAGGCGCTGACGAACGCACTCAGGCACGCCGGCGACGCCAACGCCCACGTCAGCATCCACTACCGGCCGGAGGCGCTGGAAATCGAGGTCGCAGACGACGGCCGGGAGTCGCCGGCGGCGCGCCCGGGCGGCCACGGCCTGGCCGGCATGCGGGAACGGGTCGCCCTCTACGGTGGCAGGCTCGACGCCGCACGCGGGCCCGGCGGCGGGTTCGTCGTGCACGTCACCCTGCCGGTGACATGACCACGCTCCTGATCGTCGACGACCAGGAGCTCGTGCGCGTCGGCCTGCGCAAGATCCTCGACGGCGAGCCGGACATGACCGTGATCGGCGAGGCCGGTGACGGCTCCGAGGCGGTCGCTGAGGCTGCCCGGCTGCGACCGGAGGTGGTGCTGATGGACGTGCGCATGCCCGTGCTGGACGGGATCGAGGCCACCCGCCGGATCATGCGCGCCGGCCACAGCACGCGGGTGATGATCCTGACCACCTTCGGGCTGGACGGCTACGTCTACGACGCGCTCCGCGCCGGTGCGAGCGGCTTCATGCTGAAGGACGCGCGGCCCGAGGAGATCGCGGCTGCCGTCCGCATCGTCGCAAGCGGCGACGCGCTGCTGGCTCCGGCCGTCACCCGCGCCGTGATCGAGGAGTTCGCGCGCCAGCCGGGGCCGCCCAGCGAGATCGAGCCGCCTGCGGCCGTGGCCGAGCTGACGCCGCGCGAGCAGGAGGTGCTGGCGCTCCTCGTGCGCGGGCTCTCCAACCCCGAGATCTGCCAACAGCTCGTGATCAGCGAGGCCACTGCAAAGACCCACGTCGCACACATCCTGCAGAAGCTGGGCCTGCGCGACCGCGTGCAGGCGGTGATCTACGCCTACGAGTCCGGCCTGGTCGCGCCGGGCGGCTAGCGGCGAAGGCGGATGGCGTTCAGGTCCTGTTCGCGCACCTGGTCGATGCGCGAGAGCAGGTCGTCGAGATCGTCGTGCTCCGCATGCAGGTAGCGGCCGGCAAGCGCGTCGTACCGGCCGGTGGCGAGCGCCGCGACCAGCTGCGGGGCCAGCTCCGGCGGCGTCCAGGGCGCGTCGTCGGGCGCGCCCGAGGTCAGCTCGGTGCGGACGAGCCCCGGGCTGAAGAAGAACACGGGAATGCGACCGGCGAGCTCGGCGGCGAGCATCTCGCCGTAGCGGCAGACCGCCGCCTTGCTTGCCGGGTAGTCGGTTTCTGAAGGGCCACCCGGAGGCAGGTACGCGGCCCCGCTGCCGGTGATCACGATCCGCCCTGACCCCCGCTCCAGCATCCCGGGGATCACGGCCCGGCAACAGAGGTGCACGCCCAGGACGTTGATCTCGAACGTCCGCCACCAATCCTGCGGCTCGACCTCCCACGTCGCGCCGCCGCGGCGGGCAACACCAGCATTGGCGACCAGCAGATCGACCGGCCCGCTCTCGGCAACCGCGCGCTCGACCGCATCACGGTCGGAGACATCAAGCGCGACCCCACGGCCGCCAATCTCCTCGGCGACCGCCTCAACCTGCCCCGGCGTGCGCGCGGCGACGACGACCTCCCAGCCGTCCTCTGCGAGCTTGCGGGCGATGTTCGCCCCGATCCCACGGCCCCCACCGGTCACGAATGCGATCACGCCAAGACCATACCGCCAACGTGAGCTCGCACGACAGAGGCGCCGTTGCACGTCGGCGGCGACCGCACAGACTACGTTGAGGGAATGCGCGCCCTTCGCCTGCTCCTGATCGTCGACGCGGTCGCCCTGGCGGCGTCGGCGGCCATCTCCGACCCGATCGTCCGCGACGTGGCAGCGGTGCCAGCGCTGCTGATCGGCGTGATCGTGGCGATCGCGTGCCTCAGCGCCGACCTGGTGCGGCCGCGGCGGCGGGTCGAGTGGGTCTGTTCGGCGCTCACGATCGCGGCGCCGTTCCCGTTCCTGGTATTCGGCGGATCGGCGGGGCCGATCCTTGGGGCGATCGCCATCATCGTGCTGCAGGTGATCCCGCTCGTCCGGGCGCGCGGCCCACGGCCGGAACGGCCCGGCGCCGAGGGGCCGCGGCGGGTCGTGGGCGCGCTGGTGGTCACCACGGCGCTGCTGCTGATCGCGGTGGTCGCTCTGGTCTGGTACGGCTCCACCTACCTGCTGCTGCCGCCGTCAGGGGTCTTCGCCCGCGGGCCCTTCCTGACACGCGTCACCACGACCGAGGCCGACTTCGCCTGGACGCTGAAGTCGGGCGAAGGGCCCGTCAGCCTGAGCGTGCGGGCGCCGGACGGCACCGTCACGAGCGCTCCCGGTGGACGCGCCACCGGCCTTCGCCCAGCCACCCGGTATGTGTGGACGGCGAACCTGGACGGCGCCTCGG
>DASUHT010000041.1:0-6511 GCA_036273335.1 Gaiellales bacterium
GGCGTAGGCGACAACCCGGTTGGTCCACCGGATGACCCCCACCTGGAAGTCGAACAGGCCCTCGGGGAGACGCCCGGTGAACAGGATCACGAACCAGGACACGACGGCCACCACGATGGCGGCGATGTACAGGAAGAACAGCACGACGTAGTGGGGGATCGCGAGCAGCCACTTGACCAGGGGCAGGCCACGGGACAGGCGCTCCCCGTCCGGCCGCGCCAGCTCCAGGTGCACCGACTGCTCCTCGTCGGTGGACGGGTAGCGGTCGTCGAGCAGTGCGAGGTAGGCCGTGACGCGGGTGCTGAATCTGGCCAGCTCCCGGTTCCAGTCGAACCACCAGCCGGGGTACTTGCGACGGAAGAGGAGCATCAACACCACCGGCACCACGACCAGGCCGCCGCCGACCGCGGCCCCGGTGGCGGTGGTCGATCCGGCGGTGTGCTGGTAGCCCTCCGAGGTGCCGCTCAGGAGCGCGAGCAGGATCAGGATCGGGATCGCCGTGAAGACCCGGAAGAAGGTGGTCAGCCGGTTCAGCGGACGGTCCGGGTAGTCGATCTCGAGCCGGGCCGGGTAGTCGGGCGATGCCGGGGGCGCGGGTGGGCCGCCGCCCGGGGGCGGCGGCGCCCCGGCGCCGGCCCGCTCATGTACATCGTGCCCGCAGGTCGGGCAGAAACGGGCGTCGTCGGGGAGTTGGGCGCCGCAGTTCGGACAGTAGGCCATCGGTCCCTCCTTGCGCGGTTTCGCCCGCAAGCTATCAACCGGCCGGGCCGGGGCGGGGCTAGGACCGTGATATCACCGTGATGCTAGAGCGGCAAATCGTGATGCAATCGTGATGGAGGCGGCCCTACAGTGAGGGCATGGATCGCGACAACCGTCAAGCCACGACGGACCCCGGCCGCTGCGCGCACTGCCACCAGCCGATCTACGTCGTTTCGCCGGCCGCCCGCTGGCGAGGCTACTGCGACGTCTGCGCCCGCCATCTGGCGGGACGCATGCGCCACCTCGAATCCGCGTAGCCACCGGCGGCCAACCGGCAGCTCGTCCGGCGGGCAAACTGACCGGTCGCGGGTCAGGCGTCCGATGGTGCCGGTTCGACGGCGGCAGCCTGGAGCCGATCGGGCAGCTCGTTCCAGGAATTGCAAGTTGCGCTCAGATGGCGTAGTGTGTCCGCCTCATCTTCGGCTCATGGACGGGGGAGAAGATGCGGCGTTGGGGATTGGCTCTGGCATTGGTCGGCGTCGCCGTGGCGTGGGCGGCAGCCGGCTCGGCGAGCGCAAGCCCGTCGAATGGGCGGATCGCGTTCTCGACCGGGTTCGTGCTGCCGTTCGGCGATCGCGACGTCGGCTCCCAGGTGTTCACCGTCAATCCCGACGGAGGCGGGCTCCGGCAGCTGACCCACGTCGCCGGTGGGCATGACGCGGCCGACCCGGCCTGGTCGCCCAGCGGCCGCCGGATCGCCTACCAGAGCAACCCGACCGGTGAGTACGACCTGTGGCTGATGAACGGGGACGGAAGCAACCAGCATCGCATCCTCCGCGACGCCGGATGGGACGACGAGCAGCCGAGCTGGTCGCCGGACGGGCGCCGTCTGGTCTTCGCCCGCTGCTCGCCACTCTTCGAGTGCGACATCGAGGTCGTCAACGCCGACGGCACGGGGATGCGTCGCATCGTCGGCGGCCATCGCGTCAACTGGTCGCCGAGCTTCTCGCCGGACGGTCGCTGGATCGTCTTCGCGTCCGATCGCGGCGGCCTGCTGGGGGCGATCTGGAAGGTGCCGGCCGCGGGCGGCCGGGCGGTCCGGCTGACCCCGGCCCGGCTCGAGGCGTTCGCCCCCGGCTGGTCGCCGGACGGGTCGCGGATCGTCTTCACGAATGATTGCTGCCTGCCCTTCAGCGAGGTCTACGTGATGCACGCCGATGGGACGCACATCAGACGACTCACCCACGCCGCGCCGGGGCATCAGAACGGCTTCGCGCGCTTCTCGCCGGACGGTCGCCGAATCGTCTTCATGAGCGACCGGGCCTACCCCGACGCCTGCTGCAACGAGCTCTACACCATGCGAACGGACGGCTCCGACGTGCAGCGCGTCACCCACCTCGGGGCATCCGGCGAGTTGGCCGACTGGGGGAGGGCGCCATGACCCGCCGACGATCCCTGCTGATCGCGGTCGTGACCGTCGCCGTCGGCCTGGCCGGGAGCGGCCCGCCGGCGCAGGCCAGCCTGCCTGGCCACGCCGGCCGGATCGCCTTCTGGGACGCCGGCACCGGCCAGATCTACACGGTGGCGCCGGACGGCTCGGCGCTACGACAGCTGACCCATGTCGATTCCGCGCACGCGGCGATCAGGCCCAAGTGGTCGCCCGACGGCAGGCGGATCATCTTCACTCGGGTCATCGCGAATACGGGCGAGGATCACGCCCGGATCTGGATTATGCGCGCCGATGGCTCTGACGCCCATCAGCTGTCGCAGGACGCGCCGGGCTTCCGCGACTACACGGGATCGTTCACACCGGACGGCCGCAACATCGTGTTCTCCCGCTGCCAGCCCGACGACGGCGTCTGCGCGATCTGGGAGGTGCGCGCCGACGGCTCGCACATGCACGCGATCACACCGTTTCGCACGGGCAGGAACGAGGCGGTTGACTTCGGAACGTCCGTGTCGGCGAAGGGCGCGATCCTGTTCACGCGCTTCTTCTGGCGCGGCATCGCCTCCCAGTCGTGGGTCATCCCGTCCGCCGGAGGCGGTGGCCGGGCGGTTACGCCGGTGCGCCTGGAAGCGGTCGGCGGCGACTGGGCGCCGTCCGGGCGCGCATTCGTCTTCAACAGCAGCTCCCAGCACTTCAATAGCGCGCTCTACCGAATCGGTGCCGCGGGCGGAGGGCTCCGCCAGCTGACGACGACGCACTATCCGCACAACGACTACGAGCCCACCTACGCGCCTGATGGCCGGAGCATCGCCTTCATCTCCGACCGCCGCTACCCCGACATCTGCTGTCTCGACCTGTTCGCCGTCAGCGCTGACGGGACGCATCTCCACCGCATCTCGACCGGCTCGCTGAACGAGGTTCTGGATCCGGCGTGGGGGCCGCGCGCGAGCGGAGGATCGTCGGCGGCCGCTGTGATCGCCGGCCCGCGGCGATCGCCGATCAGGCTGCCCGCCCTCTGCGCGACTGAGCGGGCAGCCTTCCAGCCCTACTGCTGAGCGGGAATCGCTCGGATCAGGCGCGGGCGGCGGCGGTCATGCGAATGGCGACGTCGTACTTCGCCACGCCGGAACGCGAGCCCGGCGTGTCGCCGGTCGGCATCGCGTTCAGCGCCTGGTCGCCGCGCCGGTAATCGTCCTCGTTCTCGAAGAAGACGATCGCCAGCGACTTCTCGGCCTCCGGGTCGTACAGGACCACCATCTCGGTGGCCGGGATGTCCTCCGGCTGCTCACCCTCGGTGATCTGCTTCCGCAGCTCCTCGATCCGCTGCTTGCTGACGTCGTTGAACGACACGACTCGTGCAAGTGTCATGAAACCCTCCCCCGTCGGTTGGGCCAACTCTACACCCGGGGCAGTGGGCTGGTCGTGTGGCCGAGTCGCGCGCCCGGGAGAAACCTCTGTGCTGCGTTGCGGTATACCGCATTGCAGAGTAGAATCGTTTCCGTGCGCGCCTCCACACCCGATCCCGGAACGCGCGAGTTCGGCCGCTACGCCGATCCGGCCCTGGTCGTCATGACGAGCCTCTCCGCCGGGCCGCGGCACGGCTACGCGATCATCCAGGACGTGCTGGCGATGGGCGGGCCGCGGCTGCGCCCCGGCACCCTCTATGCGGTGCTCGCCCGCCTCGAGGAGCGCGGTCTCATCGAGGCGCTTGAGCCGCAAAACCGGCGCCGTCCGTACCGCCTGACCGCCGCCGGCGCGGCGGCACTGCGAGTCCAGCTCGAACACCTGCATCGCGTTGCCGAGCGCGGCCTCGCCCGGCTCCAGGCGGCGACCGCGTGAGCCGGCTCCTTCTCCGCGCGCTCCTGCGCCTTTACCCGCCGGGCTGGCGTGAGCGCTACGGCGAGGAGTACGACGCCCTGCTGGAGGAGCACGGCGCTGACCTGCGAACCCTCGCCGATGTCGCGGCAGGAGCGGTTGACGCCCGGCTCGGGGCCGGCCGGATGGCGACCCGCGAGCGCCGGCAGCGCTCGGCGCTGGCCGCGTCCCTGTGGGCGGCGGTGGCGATTGCCGCCTGCGTCGCCGGCTTCCAGAAGATGGTCGAGTACGACGACTTCCAAAGCGCCGCCGCTCACCACCCGCCGGTCTCCGCCGGCCGTGATCTGATTCTGGGCGGCGCCGTGGTTGTCGCCGCCGCGGTCTGCCTGGCCGGGCTCGTCCTCGGCAGCGCCCTCTGGCGCGACCTCCGCCGGCGGCCACGGGGCGAGCTCGTGCGGCCGCTGCTTCTGGCGGGCGCGGCGGCGGCGGCGTTCGTCCTCGGCCTGGCCGCACTGGTCGCCTACGCGCACGCGGCGGCCGGGCAGCCGGTGCGCGACCACCTGACAATCGCCGTCCTTGGCGCCTGGTTCGCGTATTCGTCCGTGTGCGTCGTCCTGGCACTCTCGGCCGCAGGCCGCCTCGTCTCGCGCGTGTCCATCGACGCCGCCGGACTGCGCCGGACGGTGTGCCTGGCCTGGCTCGGCGCCGCGGGTATGGCCCTCATCGTCGCCGGGATGCTGGTCTGGGGGATCGCGCTTCGACTGGAGAGCGCACCCCTCTTCGATCTCCGCGACGGCGGACTGCTGGCGACTCCGACTCCGGCGACCTGGGGAGTCGAGCTGGTGGTGGCGGCGGCCGCGCTCGCGCTCGCCCTGGCCGCGCTCGGTCGGGCGGTGAAGCCGCTGCGAGCGCCGACCCAAACCGACTTGCAGGATCGCGCGTAACTCCACGCAGCCGGCGTCTCGGGCCGACACGCCGGGTACCGATGGACGAGGAGGATCATGAGCGCGACCGACGCGCGTGGCGAATACGAGCACGCAGCCGTCCGAAACCAGCTACTCCGCTATGGGATCGAGCTGCACGCCCAGTCGAGCGACGTGGCGGTGCGCCGGCGGCTTCCGCGAATCCGCGCCGTCGGCGCGGTCTCCGATGCCAACCTGCGGATGCTCGAGCAGGGCCTGGGGTCGCTGACCACGCCTGCGCAGTACGACTGGAGCCGCAGGCGAAGCGATCCAAGTGCGGCGCGCGTTGTCGCGATGTTCGGGAGCTGGGAGGTCGCCCTCAACCGGGCGGGCGTCGCCGGGCCGGTCGAGGCCCCCGCGGCGGCTCGCCGCGTCAGTTGACGACCCGGCGACCGTGGGGCCGGGTGCCGGTTGCGGATTAGGTCCACCGTAGTGTAGGTTCCAGCGCGCTGTGGTAAGGGGGACCTAACAGGGTCCCGAAGCGAGCGTTCCGGGGGGAGCAGCTCTTGGCAGTGCGGCGCGTCGCGGGAAGTCGGAATCGCTGGCTGGTGCTGGGCGTCCTGGCCCTCTTCCTGGTCGGTGTCCTCGTCCTTCAGGGGGCGTCCGGCGGCGTCAACGACCCGACCGACCCGAACGCTCGCATGAGCCACAGCGCCGTCGTCTTCGACAGCGGCCTGCTCGTCTTCCGCGAGGGCCTGGAGTCGATCCTCGTCCTGGCCGCTGTGACCGCCAGCTTCATGGGCGCCAACCAGTCGCTGCGCCGGCCGGTGGCGGCGGGGGCCTCGATCGGACTGGTGGCAACGGTGGCCACCTGGTTCGTGGTCGTGGCGGCGATCGGCCGGCTCGGCCTCGGCGGCTACCAGCTGCAGGCGGCGACCGGGCTGATCGCCCTGATCGTGCTCATGATCGTGCTCAACTGGTTCTTCCACCGCGTCTACTGGACGGGCTGGATCTCGAGCCAGAACCGCACCCGCCGGCGGCTGATGAGCGGCAGCGGGCCGAACGCCCACCGCAATTTGATGCTCGGCCTGGCCGGCCTGGGCGCCGCCAGCGTCTATCGCGAGGGCTTCGAGGTGGTGCTCTTCCTGCAGGCGCTTCGCCTCCGCTATGGATCGGGCGCGGTGCTCGAGGGCGTGGCCATTGCGGCCGTTCTGGTCGCGGCGGTCGGCGCGCTCACCTTCATCGCCCACCACCGGATGCCCTACAAGCGGATGCTGGTCGCCACCGGCGTCCTGATCGGCTTCGTCTTCGTCGGCATGGTCGGCGAGACCGTCCAGGAGTGGCAGCAGGCGGGCTGGCTGGGGACGACCCAGGTGGGGGTGCACATCCCGAACTGGATCGGCACCTGGTTCGCCACCTTCCCGACCGCCGAGGGGCTGGTCTTCCAGGCGCTCGCCCTGGCCTTCGTTGTCGGCTCCTACCTGCTGGCCGAGGAGCTGCGCTACCGCCGGCCGAAGCGGCACGGCGAGGCTGCGGCAATGCGCCCGGACTCGCCACCCGAACGGGCGCCGCAAAACCAGGCAGCGACCGCTTGAGATTCGGTCACAGCGCTGTCACGTGAATAGGAGGGGTCAGACCCCTTTATTCA
>DASUHT010000042.1:0-4471 GCA_036273335.1 Gaiellales bacterium
CCACCGGCTGCGCCGCGAGCCACCCGCGAGGGTGGCCGACCTGGCGTGCGGCGCAGGCTGGTCGAGCGTCGCGATGGCACACGCCTACCCCCTGGTCAGGGTCGACGGGTTCGACCTGGACCCCGACGTGATCGCCGCCGCGCGCCGCAACGCCGAGCAGGCCGGCGTGTCCGGCCAGGTCACCTTCCATGTCACCGACGCCTCCGGCCCGGGCATGTCCGGCCGGTTCGACCTGGTGACGATCTTCGAGGGGCTGCATGACATGTCCCGCCCGGTGGACGCGCTCCGGGCGGCTCGCGGCATGCTCGGGCGGTCGGGCTCGGTCGTCATAGCCGATGAGCTGGTCGAGGACGAGTTCACCGCACCTGCCTCGGACCTGGAGCGCTACCACTACGGCTGGAGCGTGGTGTCGTGCCTGCCCGCCGCCATGGGTGACCCCCACACGGCGGCTACCGGTGCCGTGATGCGCGCCGCCACGCTTCGCCGCTACGCCGAGGAGGCCGGCTTCAGTGGCGTGGAGGTCCTCGCGCTCGAAACGGAGACCTGGCGTTTCTACCGGCTGACTCCATGACCTCCAGCCTGGCGGATCGGCGGCCGGCTCACCGCACGCGGTTTGGTGACGGTGCGAGGATCGGGACATGGACAATCAGACAGCCGGATGGACCACGCGCGACATTCCCGACCAGTCGGGCCGGACCGCTCTGATCACCGGCGGCAACAGTGGCCTGGGATATCAGGCGGTGCTGCAGCTTGCCCGCAAGGGTGCCCGGGTGCTGCTGGCCGCCCGCGACCGCGCCCGGGGGACGGCGGCCCTGGAACGGCTCGCCGCCGAGGCGCCGGCAGGCAACGCCGAGCTGGCTCAGCTCGACCTGGCCGACCTTGCCTGCATCGAGCGCTTCAGCGCCGCGTTACTGGACGGCGGCCAGGGTCTGGACCTGCTGATCAACAACGCCGGCGTGATGGCGATCCCGCACCGCGAGACCACCGCTCAGGGCTACGAGCGGCAGTTCGGCACGAACCATCTCGGCCACTTCGCGCTGACCGGCCGGCTCCTGCCCGCCCTGGCGCGGCGGCCTGGCAGCCGGGTGGTCACCGTCAGCAGCAACCGGCACAATGGTGTCAACGGCATCGACTTCGACGATCTTCAGGATGAGCGCCGCTACCGCCCCTGGCGGGCCTACGACCAGTCCAAGCTCGCCAACGCCATGTTCGTTCTCGAGCTGGACCGCCGACTCCGCGCCGCCGGGCTGGACATCCTCTCGGTCGGCGCCCATCCCGGGTTCGCCGCGACGAAGCTGCAGGTCACCGGCCCCCGTTCCGGCGGCACCAGCCTGGTTGCCCGTGCGATGGGACTGGCGACGCGGCTGTTCGCACAGCCGGCTGGCGACGGCGTCCTGCCGGTGCTCTACGCGGCCACCGCGGCTAACGTGCACGGCGGCGAGTACTTCGGGCCCGGCGGCCTGGGTGAGATGCGCGGGCACTACCCCAAACAGGCTTCGTTCTCCCGGGCCGCCCATGACGAGGCCGCCGCGGCCCGGCTGTGGGCAGTGTCCGAGGAGCTGACCGGCGTCACGTTCGAAGCGCTGACCGCGCGCTGATGCTTCCCGCGTCCGGGGCATCGGGAGGTCCAGCCAGGGTGGCCCGCAGGCCGCCGGCGAGCTCGTCCGCCCGCCGCGCCGAGACCACGTTGCCCTTCTCGGCAAAGCGCGCCGACGCCTGCGCGAGCGCCTCGACCGCGTCGGCGATCCGGCCGCCGAGCCGGCGCACCTCGGCGAGATCCATCAACCCGTTGCCCTGCCAGTCCAGCCAGTCCGACCCGCCGATCAGGTCGAGCGCCTCGGTGAGGAGAGCATCGGAGCGCTCGTTCTGACGGTCTCGGGCGAGCAGTTTCGCCTGCACGCATCGCCACAGGAACTGCGAGGCCACGTCGTCCGGGGAAGCGAGTTCCCGGCAGGAGCTGGCGAGGTCGGCCGACTCCTGATAGCGGCCCTGGCGGTACAGGACCTCTGCCAGCATCCCCGTGGTCGTCGAGATGTAGTTGCGCTCTCCCATCTGCTCGAGCGCCCGGTGATCCTTGCGGAGCTCGCGTTCAGCTGCGTCGAGATCGCCGGCCAGCATCTCGACGGGAGCCGAGTCAAGGGAGGTGAGGGCGGCTAGATGCCGCCAGCCGAACTCCTCGAGCAGCGCACGGCTCTGCCGGTAGCGGGCCCGGGCCGCCTCGAAGTCGCCGCGCATCGCCTCGAGATGCGCGAGCGCCACCTCTGTGATCGCCGAGGCCTTCCGGTCCTCGACCGCGCGCGAGAGCACCTCTTCGCAGTACGCGGCCCCTTCCTCGGCGGGAGTCGGCCCGTACAGGACCGAGATCGCCAGCGCGCCCACGAACCGCCTCGCCATCACCTCGTCGCCCGCCTGTGTCGCGTGCTGGATGGTCTGCTCGGCAGCCTCGGCCGCCATGCCGAACCGGGTCGCGGTCCAGTGCGCGTATGTCAGCAGCCGCCAGGCCCGTGCGAGGCCGTAGTGGTCGGCGGCTTCCTCGAGCACGGGGACGAGCTCCCGAACGCGTGCGATGACGCCTTCCTGTGCGCTCTTGGCGTCGGTGGTGTAGCGGAGCTGGAGCCTCGCGAGCTCGGCCGCTCTTCCGATCGCGTCGTCTCCGAGCAGCGCCGCGCCATTGCGCGCCGCGTCGAGCGCGGCCTCGGCGGCGCCCAGCTCGCCGGCGTCGGTGAGCGCCTCCCCGGCCTCGAGCAGCAGGCGCGGCCGGTCCTGGTGCCCTTCGTCGAGCAGGACAGCGGCTCGCTGGAGCATGCTCGCGGCGGCGGGCATGTCCCCGCGGTCGATCGCCCTGGCCCCGGCGACGCCGAGATGCCGGGCGGCACGATCGCCCAGAGAGCGGGCGTGTGCATCGACGGGGCCGAGCTCCGACCGGTACCGGAATGACTGCTCGAGGTGGTATCCGATGATCTCCTCGAATTCCGCCACCCGGGACGCGGCGATCTCGAGGAGCCAGTCGGCGAAGCTCTCGTGCATGCGGGCCCGCGTCCGCTTGAGCAGCCGGTCATAGGCGGCATCCCGCACGAGAAGGTGACTGAACTGGTAGCCCTCACCACGAAGAGCCGCGCCGCCGGCCCTGATGAGGCGCTTGCCGCACAGTGCTGACAGCGGCAGCGCGAGGTCAGCGCCCGCGTCCCCGTCCGGAGCCAGCGCCGCGACTGCGTCGGTCTCGAACTCCAGGCCGATCACCGCCGCCCGCTCGACGACGCTCCGCTCCAGTGGGACCAACCGGTCGAGCCGTGAGGCAAGGAGGGACGAGACGTTCGGCGGTACCGTCACATCCTCGGAACCGCCCGCGAACTCCCATCCGCCGCCCTGCTCGCGGATCACCCCGGAGTCGATCAGCATCGAGATCATCTGCTCGGCGAAGAGCGGGTTGCCGTCAGCGACGGACAAGATCCGATCCTCCAGGCTCCCGGGCAGCTGCAGGTCGCCGACGAGGTTCCCCAGCACTCGTGCCGTATCGCGGCGCGACAATTCGCGAAGATCGATCCGGCCGGCACCGTCGCGGCCGGCGAGGAAGCCGGGGAATTCCTCAAGCAGTTCGTGGCGGGCGGCACAGAGGATGAACAGGGGAACGTCGCCCGAGCTGTCGGCGACGTACTCGACGAGGTCGAGGAAATTCTGCTCGGCCCAGTGAATGTCGTCGAAGATCATGACAAGCGGCCGGCGGCGGGCGATCGTCTCGAGGACGGCCCGCACGCTCCACAGCAGCTCGTCCTTGCCGTAGCTGCCCGAACCAAATCCCATGAGCGACCCGATGCGTACCGCGGCGTCCTCGCGCTCTGCGCCGATGAGCGACCACAGCTTGTTCCGCGCCTCGTCCTCCTGGTCATCGGGGAGGATCCCGGCCGCCTGTCGGAGAGCTTCGGCGATGGGCCAGAAGGTGATGCCCTCCCCGTAGGACAGGCACCTGCCTTTCAGCACCAGGGCGCGGTCGTCCACCTGGCGGACGAACTCCGCGATCAGCCGTGACTTGCCGATGCCGGCCTGGCCCAGCACGGTCACGATCTCGCAGTGCGAACCGCCGAGCGCGCGATCGAACGCATCGAGCAGGCGGCGGAGCTCCTCGTCCCGGCCGACAACGGGGCGGTCCATGCGCCGCGTGATCGCCTCGCTGCGGCCGACGCCGATCAGCCGGTAAGCGGCAACCCGTTTGGCCTTGCCCTTCAGCTCGAGCGGTTCCACCTGTTCGGCGGTGACGGCGTCCTTCACCAGGCGGAAGGTCGTTTCTCCGAGGAGAACTTCGCCGTGAGGCGCCACCTGCTCGAGCCGGGCGGCCACGTTGACGGTGTCTCCGGTGGCGAGGCGCTGTCCCATCGCCGGGTCGCCGGCCACGACCTCACCGGTGTTGACGCCAGTTCTGGTCTCGAGGCTCACCCCCCAGGTGGCCTCGAGCCTGAGGTTCAGCTCCTGCAGC
>DASUHT010000043.1:0-11930 GCA_036273335.1 Gaiellales bacterium
GGGTTACCGACACCGTCGGATCGCCGGCCAGGACGACCCGATAGCGAGTGGTCGCGGTGGGTGCGATCGCCAGCGCGATCCGTCCCGCCGACGACGCCGTCAGGGCGCGCGCCGGCCCGTAGCCGGCGCTCCCGGCCGTGCGGTGGGAGACCAGGAGCCGGGCGCCCGCCAGCCGCGTCGATCCGCTCGACGCCTGGAAGACGAGCGTCCTGCGGGCGCCGGCGATGAGCGCCGACGGGCCCGACACGGTGCGCAGCGAGAGGGTCGCCGGATCGGCGACCGCGAACTGCCACATCACCGGACCGGCGACGTTGCCGGCGGCATCGGCGACGGTGACCGCGATCGTGTGCACGCCGGCGCCCAGGTTGCCCGGCGCGTAGCTGAAGTGGCCGCCCGCGAAGGTGCCCCAGGAGGTCACATCGGAGCCGTCGACCGAAACGACCAGAGAGGACGGATCGATCCCGGTGCCGGTGTCCGCGGCATCGAAGGCGATCCTGACCGCGCCGGGCACGGTCGTCCCGGCGACCGGCTGCCGGCCGCTGACGGTGGGCGCCGTTTCGTCGCGGACGGTGAACGTCCAGCTGAGCGGCGCCGCATGGTTTCCAGCCCGGTCGGACGCTCGCACCACAACGGTGTGGTTGCCGAACGCGAGCGGCGCCGCCGGGACGTAGGTCAGGCGGCTGCCGGTGAGCTGCGCCTGGCCGCTGACGTCGATGCCGTCCACCGACATCGCCACCGACGCCGGGTCGATGCCGCTGCCATCGCCGTCGCCGAGGGTCAGAGCGATGACCGGCGTCCGATCGGATCCGGCGGAGCCGGGATCGGGACGCACGTCACCGAGCTGTGGCGGCGTCAGATCGGCCACCGTGAAGCCCCACGACGCCGGCGGCATCGCATTGCCTGCGCGGTCGGCGACCGAGACGCGCACGGTGTGCGCTCCGAAGCTCAGATCGGTGCTCGGGACGAGCTGGTAGGCGCCGTTCTGGAACGTGCCGGCGGCGGTCACGTCGACGCCGTCCAGCACCACGCGGAGGCTGCTCGGGTCGATGCCCGTGCCGGTATCGGCAAGCGCAAAGCCGATCGCCGGCCGCCGTGTCTCGCCCGACCAACCGTTGGCGGGCACAGGGCTGGACAGCTCGGGCGGCGCCTGGTCGGCGACGGTGAACGTCCAGAACCCGTCGCGGATGTTGCCGGCGCCGTCGGATGCGCGCCAGATCACGGTATGTGCCCCGAAGTCCAGGTCGGCGTCCGGCAGGTAGCTCGCCGTGTCGCCGGCGATGGTCATCGGGTGTCCGTCCACGGATGCCTCGAACGAGGCCAGGCCGCTCGGGCCGCCGTCCACCCGGAAGCCGACGGCCGGCCGGCGCTCGGCGGTGGTGCCGGGCGACGTCGCCACCGCGACCGGGGCGGTCGCGTCGACCTTCACAGTCACCGAGACGTCGGTGCGCTCGCCGGCGGCGTCGATCGCCGAGACGGTCAGCGGGTGGCTCCCGTCGCCGAGGCCCGCGGGCGCGGTGCAGAGGACGGGGGCGAAGCTGGAGGCGCCCGGCTCGATCGCCGACTGCGCCGTCGCCGTGGCGGTGTCCAGCGTCAGCCCGCGTTCGTCGAGCAGGCTCACCTGGGCGACGCCGGATCCCTGGTCGGTGGCAGCAGCGGTCAGGCACACCGGCTGGGCCTGATTGTGCCAGCCGCCCTCCGCGAGCGGGCCGGAGACGCCGAGCGCCGGGGCGGTGTCGTCGCGCAGCGTGGCGGTGAGCGAGTTGATCCGCAGGTTGTTGTTCCACTTGTCGACGTAGGTGTGCGCCTCGGCGCTTCGCAGGATGACCGCGAACACCTCGTTGCCGGCCGGGATCGACCACCTGGCGGTGCCCGAATCGGGGCCGTCGATGACATGCTGCTCGGGCTGCGAGGTGAACGTCTCGTTGCGCAGGCGCGCCTTCATGTAGGCGCGGGTGGAAGACGCGGAGATCCTGTAGCCCACCGACACCTGGCCGGAGAGGATGGTCGTGGTCGGCGGCGCCGTCCACAGCCAGTAGCCGTCGCCGTCGGCCGGCGAGTCGCCGACGCCGAAGACGCGAAGCTGGGTCGGCCGCGGCAGGTCCCCGTCCCCGCAGACGCCGGAGACGGTGTGCAGGGAGCAGGTCTGGAAGCCGGCGCTGTGCCACTCCGACCAGCCGGTCATGTCCTTCTGGGTGTCGGCGGTGACCGTGTATGTGCCGGCCATGGCCGGGCTTGCGTGGGCGAGGACGAGACCGGTCAGGCCGGCGGCGACGGCCGCCAGCGGTCTCAGGCGTCGGGGTATCACGAGGGGGTCCTTTCAATGGCGCGCCGGAGCGCAGGTGGGGTCGCCCCGCATCCTGCTCGCGGCGGCCGTCACGGATCCAGACGGGCAGCGCCGAGGAAGCGCTCCGAAAGCGTCACAGGGGTGGTGACACTTCGCCTATGGTTGGCGCATGCGCGCCGTCCTGCTGGCGGAGACCGCACTCGCCGACACCGACCGGCTGTTCGCCGACGGGGTCGCGCACCTGGCCCGCAAGCTGGGCCGGGTGAAGCCCCTGGACGCCGCAGCGGTTCCGCATGCCCGGGCGGCGGCGCTCGCCTATCTCGCCGACTGGGCGGACGGCGATGTCTCGACCTGGGAGCAGGAGCTGGCGCGGTTCTACGAGGAGCACATCCCCGTCTACCTGCGTCCCAGCCAGACGCTCAACTCCATCATTCGCGGGCTCGCGGCCGATGGGGTGCTGGTTGGTGCCTGGTCAGCCGGACCCGCCGAGGCGTTCGCGGTGATCACCCATCATCTCGGCCTCGCCCGCCACCTGGTGGCCGTTCGCATAGACGGCTCGCCGCGGGCGCCGCTGGCACTGTCTGCGGAGCTGGGCGTGGAGGCCGTGGCCACGGTCGCCGTGACCGCCGACCCGGCCGCCGCGAGCGCCGCCCGGTCTGTTGGCATGCTCGTCGAGCCGAGCGCGGACGCCCTCGTCCGGCTACTCGAGCCGCGCGCCGGCTGAGGCGACCTCGAGCATCTGCGAGCGGGCGCCGGCGAGGTCGCCCAGGGACGCGGCGACGCTGGCTCCCGAGCCCGGCTCGCACCACACGAGTACCGTGGGGCCGGCACCCGAGAGCGTCGCGCCGAGCGCAGGCAGGTCGAGGATGCGGGCCCGCACCTCGGCCAGCAGCGGCACCAGCGGCGCCCGGAACGGCTCGTGCAGCCGATCGTCGAGCGCATCGCCGACGAGATCGAGACGGCCGGCATCGAGCGCCGCCACCAGGAGCGCCGCCCGGCCGGCGGTGTACGCCGCGTCGTAGTGGGACACCTGCGGCGGCAGCGCCGCCCGCGCCTGCTCGGTCGAGAGCTCGTCCGGCGGGACGACGGCGACGAACTCGACCGGGCAGCGGCCGAGGCGCAGCGCACGCGGCCCGGCGGGCGTCTTCCAGGCCAGCGTGAGGCCGCCCTCGACGGCCGCCGCCGCGTTGTCCGGATGGCCCTCCAGCTCGGCCGTCAGGCGCAGCGGGTCACCGTCCCCGCCCGACCAGGCCAGGCCGGCGATGACGCCGGCGGCGATGGTCGCGGCGCTCGATCCCAGCCCGCGCGCGAAGGGGACGCGGTTCAGCATCCGAAACTCGAGCCCCTGCGGGTCGCCGCCGGCGGCAGCGAACGCCTGCACGAAGAGGTTGTCCAGGCCCTCCGGCGCCTCGCCGGCCCCCTCGCCCTCCACCACCACCCGCACCTCGTCGCTCTCGAGCCGCGTCACCTCCACCTCGTTTCGCAGCTCCAGCGCCACCGCCAGGCAGTCGAAGCCGGGGCCGAGGTTGGCGGACGATGCCGGCGCGGTCACCCGCAGCCGCTCAGGCATACGCCGGTTCCGGCCCAAACGCCAGCTCCGCCAGGTCCTCGACGTGCGGCGGGCAGCGGACGATCTCCTCGCCCTGCGCGCCGGCCATGTCGGGATCCTTGAGGCCGTTGCCGGTGAGCACGCAGACGGCAGTCGAGCCGCGCACCACCAGGCCGTCGGCGACCGCCTCGATCAGGCCGGCCACCGAGGCTGCCGAGGCCGGCTCGCAGAACACTCCCTCGTCGCGGGCGAGCATCCGGTACGCCGCCAGGATGTCCTCGTCGGGGACGGCGCGAATGCCGCCGTTCGACTCGGCTACCGCCGCCAGCGCCTGCTCCAGCCGGGCCGGGTTTCCGATCCGGATCGCGGTGGCGACCGTTGACGGGTTGGCCACCGGCTCGCCGGTCAGAAGCGGCGCGGCGCCGGCGGCCTGGGCGGCCAGCATGCGCGGTTTCGCTCCGACCTCTCCGAAGCCCTGCCAGTAGGCCGAGATGTTGCCCCCGTTGCCGACGGGGAGGGCAACCCACTGGGGCGTCCCCCCGAGCTGCTCCAGCACCTCGAAGGCGGCCGTCTTCTGGCCCTCCAGGCGATACGGGTTGATCGAGTTCAGAAGCGCCATCGACCGCCGCTCGACGAGCTCCCGGACGAGCTCGAGGGCGTCGTCGAAGCTGCCCTGGATGGCAATCACCCGGCTCCCGAAGATCTGCGCCTGAGCGAGCTTTCCGCGGGCGATCGCGCCCTCCGGGAGCACCACCGCGAGCCGGATCCCGGCCCGCGCGCAGTAGGCGGCGGCCGAGGCCGCGGTGTTGCCCGTGGAGGCGCAGACGGCGAGCCCCGCGCCGTCCTCCAGCGCCTTCGAGACGGCCATCGTCATCCCCCGGTCCTTGAACGACCCGGTCGGGTTGGCGCCCTCGTACTTGAGGTACACCTCGACGCCGATGGCAGCGGAAAGCCGGGGCGCCGGCAGGAGCGGCGTCGAGCCCTCGCCGAGCGACACCAGCGGCGTCCGGTCGGTCACCGGCAGCCGGTCGCGATAGCGCTCGATCAGGCCGGCCACGCCGCCACCCCGGCTCAGCCGGCCGGCATCAGGACGCGCTTCAGCTCGTCCTCGACGCCGGGCTCGAGGATCGCCATCACCAGGTCTCCCGGCCGCAGCTCGGTCTCGCCGACCGCGATCTCGGCCCGGCCGTCGCGGCTGACCGAGATCAGCCGGGAGCGGTTGGGCAGGTTCAGGTCGCGCACCGTGCGGCCGGCCACGGGCGATCCGGAATCGATTGCGAACTCGACGATCTCCAGGTTCTCGCGGCGCAGGTCGAGCAGCGTCACCAGCTCGTGCTGCGGCAGCTGGTGCTCGATCAGCGCCAGGATGGTCGCCGTCGCCGAGACGGTCAGGGTGATCCCCAGCATGTCGAAATGGGGCTGGTTGCGCGGGTCGTTGACGCGCGCGATCACCTTCGGCACGTTGTACTTGTCGCGCGCCACCTGGCAGACGATCAGGTTGTCCTCGTCGTCCCCGGTGACCGCAACGACCAGATCCGCTCGCTCCACACCGGCCCGCTCGAGCACGAACAGCTCAGTCGCGTCGCCGTAGCGGGCGACGTGCTCGAACTGCTCCTCGAGGATGCTGTAGCGGTGCCGGTCGCCCTCCAGCAGGGACACCTCGTGACCCATCTTGATCAGCGTCGACGCCAGGTTCGCGCCGACCTTGCCGCCCCCCGCGATCAGGATGTACATGCCAGGTGGCCGGTCATCTCACGCGGCCCGGCCGGGAGTTGCCCGGATCGCCTGGGTCGCGGTTTCGATGGCAGCCGACGTCGCGCACACCGTCTGCAGCCCTTGTGAGGAGTAGAAGGCGGCCCGGGCAGGGTCAAGGATGCGGGCCACCACGCTGGGCACCTGGAACCGCTTCTGGGCGACCTGGGCGATCACGATGTTCGTGTTGTCGCCGTCCGTGCACACGACCACCGCGTCGGCGTCCTCGATGCCGGCGTCGATCAGCACGTCCAGGTCGAGGCCGTGGCCGTGCACGAACTGCCCCGGCCAGTCGTCCGGGAGGCGCTGGAGCGCCTCGGCGTCCTCGTCGACCACGCTCACATCGTGCCCCTCGTTTGCCATCTTGATGGCGATTGCGGAGCCGACCCGGCCACATCCCACGATCAGAATCTTCATCACTGAAGCCTATCGCGTGCCGCCCCAGGATGCCGCCCGACCGGCGGGCCGGCACGGGCGATTGGATAGTGTCATCCGCCCATGCCCGCGATCTCCATCGGACTTCTCGGATACGGCACGGTGGGCTCGGCCGTGCACCGCCTGCTGGACGAGAGCGCCGGCGCCATCGAGCGGGTGACCGGCCAGCCGGTGGAGGTGGCGGCGGCCCTCGTCCGCGACCCGGCCCGGCGCCCCGAGAGCCCACCCGGCCTGCTCACCACCGACTTCGCTCGCGTCCGCGACGACCCGGCGATCACGGTCGTGGCCGAGGTGATGGGCGGCGTCGAGCCGACGCGCGGCTACGTGCTCGAGCTCCTGCGGGCGGGAAAGTCGGTCGTCTCCGCCAACAAGCAGCTGCTCTCCCGGCACGGCGAGGAGCTGTTCGCCGAGGCCGAGCGCTGCGGCGTCCAGCTGCGCTTCGAGGCCAGCGTGTGCGCCGCCATCCCCGTCATCAAGGTGCTCCGCGAGTCGATGATCGTGACCGGCGTCCACCGCATCGACGGGATCGTCAACGGCACCACCAACTACATCCTGACCCGGATGGTCCGTGACGGCGCCTCCTACGCCCAGGCGCTCGAGGCGGCGCAGGCACTGGGCTACGCGGAGGCCGACCCGACGGAGGATGTGTCGGGGGGCGACGCGGCGGCGAAGATCGCCATCCTGGCGTCGATCGCCTTCCACACCCGGGTGCGGCTGGAGGAGGTGGAGCACGTCGGCATCGACGGCCTCGACCTGGATGACGTGGAGCATGCCTCGGCGCTCGGCTACTCGGTCAAGCTGATCGCCACGGCGGCGCAGTCGGACCGCGGCGTGGTCGCCCGCGTCCACCCCAGCCTGCTCGCGGCCGACCACCCGCTGGCATCGGTGGAGGGAGCGTTCAACGCGGTGCTCCTGCGCGGCCGCTCGATCCGCGAGGTGCTGCTCGAGGGGCCGGGCGCCGGCGGCATGGAGACGGCGACCGCGGTGATCGGCGACCTGCTGGCGGTGATCGGCACCCGCGGCACCGGGTTCCTGCAGCACGACGGCTACTACCGGGCGCTGGAACGGATTCCGGTGCGCCGGCTGGAGAGCCCGTTCTACGTCCGCTTCGGGGTCGACGACGAGCCGGGGGTGCTGGCTCAGGTGGCCCAGGCGCTGGCCGAGCACGGCGTCTCGGTCGCCCAGGTCGTCCAGCACGTCACCGAGCAGGGCGTGCACATCGTCATCCTCACCCACGTCGCGGTGGAGGGCTCGGTGCGCGACGCCGCGGCCGCCGTCGCAGGACTCGATTTCAGCCGCGCCGCGCCGGTCGTCCTACCCGTATTGGTGCGGTGATTTCGACCATGACCGTTCCCGCCCTCGACGGTGGTCTGTACTCCACCGTGGCGGCTGGGGCGAGCCCGGCCTGTAACGACCGGTTGCCGACTGTACTCCCAGGCGGATAGCTCCTTACAGACCTGGCACCCGGGGCCGGCGGACTGCTGGCGGCCTGTGCGTATTCACGCCGCTGCGCGGCGTGGCATATGCCTCGTTAGCGAATAACTGGGCGTTGCGGCGCCGGCGTCTGGGTCGGGAAGTGCGTGACGATCACCCGGCAGGGCGCTTTGCGAAGGATGAAGTCGACGGTGCGACCGAAGAACTGCTCCTGCACGCTGCGGGCCAGCCGCGGCTTGTCCGGCGCGCCGACGACGATCAGGGCCGCCCCATGCTCGATCGCCGTGTTCACGATCAGCCGGCCGGGGCTGCGCGTGCGCTCCACCACGCCGACGTATTCGACGCCGAACTCCTCGGCCAGCGAGCGGGCCATCGCCTGCACCGACTCCACCTGCCGCTCCCGCTCCGGCCGCGGCGCATCCAGCGGCTCCCGCACCGGGATCACGATCGCGCTCACCCCGATCACCGTGGCCTCCGCCTCCACAGCCAGCCGACAGGCCGTGGCGGCCATCTCCTCGGCGATCTCGTCGTCGCGCTCCAGCGTCACCACCACCGCCCCATGGGCGAGCTCGGCGACATCGGCGGGAGGCGCGTCGGCATCCTCGACCCGTTCCAGGAGGGGCAGGCCGGCGCGCACCCGGACGATGGTGTAGACGATCAGGCCGGCCACGATCCAGAGCGGCCCCACCACCCGTGCCCCGGGATGGGTGCCCAGCGCGATCACCCAGGCCACGAACGAGAGGACAGCGCCGAGTGCCGAGGTGAGCGGGATCAGGCGGCCGCGGATCCACACGTTGCCGCGCATCAGAAACGGCCTCGGCATGTCCGGCTCGGAGATCCGCAGCCAGATGATCGACGCCTGGGTGATCATGAAGGCGAGCAGGATCCCGAAGCTGTAGAGGGAGGCCAGGGTCAGCTCCTCCTGGCCGTGGTAGAAGGCAGCGACGATGATGAAGGTGCAGCAGACGCCGCCGACGCCGAGCACGGCCGCCGAGGGCGCGAGCACACGCCGGCTGGTCACCGCGAACACGGCCGGAAGTTGCGAATGCCTGCCCATCGCCTCGGCGACACGAGCACAGCCCGAAAAGCCGGTGACAATCGCGAGCAGCAGGATCGCGGCCGCCGTCAGCCCCACTCCGACACGCATGACGACCTCCACCCAGTGCGCGGTGTGTTGGCCGATCGCCGCCACCAGGCCGAGCAGCGGCTCCTGCAGCCAGGTGGTGCCGAGGCCGTTCGAGTAGCCGCCGGGCGCCGACGGGTCGCGGTGCGACGGGAACGCCGAGAGGGCGGCTGTGGCGACCGCCGCGTAGACGAGGATGACTGTGAAGACCGAGGTTCGAACGCTCCGCGGCACACTCTTCTCGGGATCCTTGGCGAGGCCGGTCAGCGTCGCCAGCTTTTCCAGGCCGGTGTAGCCGACCATCGCGATCGGGAGCGAGAAGGCAAGCGAGTTCCAGGTCGGCTTGACGCCCAGGTTGATGTCCTTGGTCAGCGAGTGCCACGACCACAGGAGGGCCAGCCCGAGCACGGCCAGGCTGACCTGGACGATCAGATCGGCGACAGCCAGGAGGACGCCGGCGCCGTAGCCGGCGGTGCGCCGAGTCAGGCGCACCATCGTCACGACCACCAGGATGGCCACGGCGACCGCCGCGGCCTGCCCGCGGGAGAGCGCATGCGGATGCCCGAAAGCGCCGAGCAGGTAGTGCGGCAGGAAGAGCGCCGACAGCGAGATGGCGATCACGTAGTCGAGCACCGCCGCCCAGCCGGCGATGAAGCCGACGAGGTCGTTGAAGGCCCGGCGGGCGAAGGCGGACGCGCCGCCCGCCTCGGGGATGGTTGCCCCGCCCTCGGCGTAGGCGGCCGCCGCAAGAGCGAACAGGAGGCCGGCGGCGAGGAATACCACCGGCGTCATCGAGAGCGCATAGACGGCGGTCAGCCCCAGCGCGTAATAGAGCGAACTGCCGATCTCGCCGTAGGCAATCGCAAACAGTCCCGGCGCGCCCAGGAACCGGTCGAGAACAGGGATCTTTCGGGCCATCGCCCGGCTACTCTAGATGGTCTCCGAGACGGGCTATCGGAGGTGCCGCATCGCCCGCAGCCGGAGCCACCCGAGGGCGATGAAGACGACCCCGACGACGACGCCGACCTGGCCGCCGCCGAGGTACGCGGTCTCGATCAGCGCGACCACGCCGATGGCGATGAAGACCCAGGGGATGACGCGGTTGACGGCGCCGATCATGCCGATCCGATCGGCGCCGCGCCGACCATCACCCGGCAGTCGGCGTTGCGCAGGACGTAGTCGGTGACGCGGCCGAACATGCGCTCACCGGCCCGCCGCCGCACCGGCACGCCCATGACGATGATCTCCGAGCCCCGGCGCCGCGCCTCCTCGACGATCGCCTCGCCGGCGTCACGGGTGCGCACGATGCGCGTGATCACGCTGACCCCGTACTGGCGGCCAAGCGCCGCCGCCTCGCGCAGCTCGCGCTCTGCGATCTCGACCTTGTCGTCCATGGGCGCGGACAGCGGCCGGTCGAGCGGCACCTCGATCGGGTACATGGCGACCAGCCGCGTGCCCGACTCGGCGGCCAGCCGGAGCGCCGTCAGCGTCATCTCGTCGGACACCCGGTGCACGCTCAGGGGCAGCAGAATCGACCGGTACTCGACCTCCACGGCCGGGCCGAACACCGCCGCCGGGGCGATCACGGTGACGGTCAGGGGCAACCCCTGCGAGCGGCGATAGAAGACGTACACGAACATGCCGACAGCCAGCCAGACGAGGCCGGTTGGCGCCACCCCGTCCTTCGTGTGGAGGCCGATCGTGACCAGCCAGGACGCGAACGTGCCGATCCCGCCGAGCACCGCGAAGAGCGGCAGGTCATAGGAGCCGACGTGATAGGACAGGTAGCCGCGCCACGGGATGTCCTCGGTTCCGAACTTCTTGCGCATCCAGACCACCGAGAGGTGGGCGAGCGTGAACGAGAGCATCGCGCCGAACGCATAGAGGTTGCCCAGGAAGGCGATCGCCCCCGGCGGGATCATCAGGAAGACCGCAATGATGCTGAAGAAGGCGATCGCCACGTAGGGCGTGTTGAATTTCGGGTGCACTCGCCGGATCGCCTCCGGCAACTGCCGGTGCTGTCCCATCGAGTAGGTGAGCCGGGAGACGCCGATGATGCCGGCGTTGGTGGCGATGATCAGGATGGTCGCCGCCAGGATCGCCACGTAGTAGGCCATCCCCTCCTTGATCGTGCTCGGAATCGGCAGGTTCTCGACCAGACCGGCCACCGGGTCGCCGGCGTACCGGCAGGCCAGCTGCGTGGTCGGCTCGCCCAGGTGCACCTGTTTGGGGCAGGCGTACACGGGGTTGTGCGAGTCGGCGACCATCTGCGCCGTGGCGGGCTGGACGGGGAGCGCAGACAGTGCCACCGACGGCAGGAAGGCGTAGATGGCGAACACCGCCAGCACCACGTACATGATCGCCGCCGGCACGTGGCGGGCCGGGTCGATGGCCTCCTCGGCCATGTTGGAGACCGTCTCGATGCCCGTGTAGGCGACCATCGCCACCGGGATCGCGACCACGAAGCTGGACACGGTCGGCGCCGTCCACAGGTGGACGTTGCCCTGCAGGACATGCGGACTGAAGACGGTGAAGAGCCCGATCACCACCAGCAGCGCCTGCGTCGCCAGGTCGGCCAGCGCCAGGAAGATGTTGAGGCCCGCAGCCTCCTTCACCCCGACGATGTTCAGGCCGGCCAGCAGGGCGACTACGACGGCGCCGCCGACGATGTCCCAGGGATGCCCGATCAGGTGCCACTCGGGGTGAAACTTGTTCAGGTAGTGGGGCACGAAGATCGCCGAGATGGCGATCGTCACCGTGTAGTTCAGCATCTGCGCCCAGCCGGCGAAGAAACTGACCAGCTCGTTGAACGCGTGCCGGGTGAAGGAGGACGAGCCGCCGGCCTCGGGGAAGCGCGCCGTCGCCTCGGCGTAGGTGACCGCGGTCAGGAAGAAGATCACCCCCGAGATGGCGAACGCGACCGGGGTCAGGCCGAGGGCGTAGACCGCGACCAGCCCCAGCGCGTAGTAGATCGACGAGCCGACGTTGCCGTACGCGGTCGAGAACAGCGCCGCAGTCCCGAGGACCCTGTGCAGCCCCCCGGCGTGGCGGCGCTTTACTGGCATGACGCTGTTATATCGCCGGTATCACGCAGGCATCAACGCGCGGGCAGCGGAATGATCAGGATGGCAACGATGTTGGTGATCTTGATCATCGGGTTGATGGCCGGCCCGGCGGTGTCCTTGTAGGGATCGCCGACCGTGTCGCCGGTCACCGAGGCGGCGTGCGCGGGCGACCCCTTGCCCCCGTAGGCACCGTCCTCGATCAGCTTCTTGGCGTTGTCCCAGGCGCCACCGCCGGAGGTCATCGCGATGGCCAGGAAGAGGCCGGTGACGATGGTACCGACGAGCAGG
>DASUHT010000044.1:0-19232 GCA_036273335.1 Gaiellales bacterium
ACCGACGCGCGAAACCGGGGCGAGCCCAGATGAGAACGAAAGGGAGTGCGATGAGTCCCACAGAGACTGACTCAGCGGCGGCCGAGATCGTGAAGGTTGCAGCGAAGGGTGGACGGACGCGTAAACCCGCGCGGGTGGTACCGCACCTGAGCGTCAGTGAGCGGGTGGCGCGGGGTCGGGCGGCGCGGGCTGAGGTGCGCCGTTCGGCGCATGCGCGGTTCGAGCCGGCGGCGCACCGTCCCGATCCGGTGGGTCTGTTGCAGTCGCAGGCTGAGTCGCGGGTGCCGGAGTTGGTGCCGATTCGCTATGGACGGATGTTGGTATCCCCGTTTACGTTCTATCGGGGCGCCGCGCTCCTGATGGCGTCAGACCTTGCGGCGAGTCCGCATTCGGGGCTGCACGCTCAGCTGTGCGGGGATGCCCATCTTTCCAACTTCGGAGTGTTCGCCTCGCCGGACCGGCGCTTGGTGTTCGATCTCAACGACTTCGACGAGACACTACCGGGGCCGTGGGAGTGGGATGTTAAGCGCCTGGCTGTGAGCTTCGCTGTGGCCGGTCGTGAGAACGGGTACTCGACAAGAGAGCGCCGGGCGGTCGTACTCGAAACGGTCGCGGCCTATCGCATGGCGATGCGAGAGTTTGCCGCGAAACGCTCACTTGATGTGTGGTATGCCCGGATCGAGGTCGACCAGCTGATGGCCGAGCTGCAGGGCCAGGTGAAGAAGCGGCAGGCAAAGACCACGAAGAAACTACTGGCGAAGGCACGGACAAAGGACAGCATGACCGCGTTCGCAAAGCTCACCACCATGGTTGACGGCGAACCGCAGATCGTGTCTGACCCGCCGCTGATCGAACGGATCGAAGAGCTGTCGCCGGGGGCCGATGGAGAAGCCCTGGTGGAGGGGTTACACGAACTCTTGCGGGGATACCGACAAACGTTGCAAACCGACCGGCGGGTGCTGCTGGAGGAGTTTCGGCTGGTCGACCTGGCGCGCAAAGTGGTGGGCGTCGGGAGCGTCGGCACACGCGCCTATATCGCGCTGCTGATGGGCCGAGATGGGAACGATCCGCTGTTCCTGCAGTTCAAGGAAGCTGAGTCCTCGGTGCTCGAAGAGTTCACCGAGACGAGCACGTTTGCCAACCACGGCGCGCGCGTGGTGGCCGGCCAGCACTTGATGCAGGCGACTAGCGACATCTTCCTGGGCTGGCTCCACGTTGAAGCCGGCATCGACGGTCAGGAGCGAGACTTCTACGGACGCCAACTGAAGGACTGGAAGGGCTCGTTCGAGACCGAAGGCGCGCTGCCGAAGGGCTTGGCTCTGTACGGAAGGGTTTGCGGCTGGACGCTGGCCCGCGCCCACGCCCGCTCCGGGGATCGCATCGCAATCGCCGCCTACCTCGGTGGCAGCGACGCCTTCGATCGCGCGATCGCGGACTACTCCGAGGCATACGCCGATCAGAACGAACGTGACTACGACGCCCTCAAACAGGCTGTCAAGAGCGGACAGGTCGAGGCACGAACCGGTCTCTGACACGCCCGTCGATCTCCGTGTCGCGCGGAGCGCGGTCAAGGCCTGGGGCTGGGTTTGCGCTGGAGTTCCTGCCAACCCGCGGCGCGCAACTTCGAGCTGAGCGTCTCCGTGTCTGTCCGGACGACCTCGTTTGCGTACATCGTCCCCAGGTCGACTTCCTGCGAGTCTGCGGCCAGGTCGGACTGGACGAACGACGCCACGCGGTGGCTTGGGTAGTCGATCCCCAGTTCGACCCAGTCACCGACATGGATCGGCTCATGGTCAGCCTCCCGCAGGTCGAACTGGATGATGATGGGATCGCCGCCGGCCTCCGTGGGCTCGGTCGCCAGGAGCAGATAGAGCCGAGTCTTCACCGGGCTCGACGATACCAAGCGGTCGCGGCCCCGGCGAGCGCCTGGCGGGGCAGGTTCACGGGGTTGACTCTTCCGGGCCCGGGAGCAGACCGCGGGCGTCGACGACGGCTCCTGCGACGTCGATCAGCTTGCGATTGGCGCTTCGAGCATGAGTGCGAAGCATCTCGAACGCGTGTTCCTCCGTTGTATCGTGGCGCTCCATCAAGATGCCCTTTGCGCGCTCGATGACTGCCCTGCGCCCGAACGCGCCTTCCAGGTTTTGGAACTCCGCGAAACGCCGGAGAACGATTTCGATCGAATCCTGCAGCTGGTCGGGGTTGGTGTCGGTGATGTAGGCGAACACGCCGCGCTTGGCAGCCGCGGTCACGAAGTCGTGGTCGTCGGTCTCCAGCAGCGTGATCACCGGGCAGGCCGCCTGGCGGACGATCTCGCCGATCAACTCGAGCGCGTGCGTGCTGCTGTCGCCCAGCCCGACCAGGGCCACGTCGGGACGTTCCCGCCCGGTCACCTCGGCCACCTCGCCGACCTCGATCGACCGGGCGACAACCTCGTGCCCCAATCCGACCACGACGCTGGTCACGTAGTCGAGCCGATCGCTGCGCTGATTCGCCACTAGCACCCGAAGATGCTGATGCTCCGGACCGTCGTTCACCAAGCCACCTCCAACCTCGACGCCATCTACTGCAGCGCTCACGGATGGGTTCCTCAGCTCCTCGCCGCGCGCCGACGGGCATCGGCTGCGCCCCTGGAATCTAGCTCGATCCGCGCCTCGTGCGGACCGGCAGTGGATCGCAGGTGGCGCCCTAGTGATTGGTGCTACAATCCTTGCCGGCGCCGCCCTACCACCTGCGACGCCTCGCCTGACCCCAACCATTCGGTCGCCTGTTCGCCAGTGGTTGGAGGTCGGCAATGGTCTTCGAGATTCTCATCGTGCTCGTCATCGTGGCGCTGGTGGCCTACCGGTTCCGGGGGAGATTCGGGTTCTGAGATCGCCGCGACGGCTGTCACGCCGGCGCGACCTGTTCCCGCAAGCGACGGGCCGACCCAGGCTCGTGGGAGGGCAATATGAGTGCCACCGTTGGAGACCGGATCGAGGTGCAGCGACCAAGCGTTCACACGTCGGTGCGTGCCGGGATCGTGGAGAACGTCCTATCGGAGTCGCCCGGCCGCTACGGCGTGCGCTGGGACGATGGCCGGTGGAGCATCATCTCGGCGACTGACGGCGCCCTGCGCGTCGTTTCGCAAGGGAAACGGCCGGCTGCACGACGTGCGACCAGGGTGAAGAACGGGTAGGAGGGTGTCACTCCCGTGTGTCACCATGTCACCGAGGTCTGGTCGACAGGAGTTCTGACCCCAACGCCCGGTCAGCTTGCACGTCGAGCACTCCTCGGCAAGTTGACCAGCGGACGAGGGAGTCGAGATGACTGAGACATTCAAGGCAGGAAGGCCCACGCTGACGACGCATCCTGTGATCGGCGGCGATGCGCTCTGCTTTCCGATCACCCCGGCGCCGCCGCGGTTGTGGTGGATTCACCTGCGCGCCCACCTTCACTCAAACGGTGTCCTCAAGCGTCCGTGGGATCAGGAAGCCCAGAGCTCGCTGATCGTCGAGTCCCCCACCGCGGCAAACCTGGGGGCGGTGGTCGATGCAGTGGACAGCGCGGTGGAACTCTCCAACCGCGATTACAACGAGGATCTTGCACTCGCCGGCTCGGCGCAGGAGCAGCGACAGGCGGACGACGAGCGCCACGCCCGCGAGCGCGAGGAGCTCGAGGCCGCGATCGCCAAGCGGTATCCGCCGGCCAGCTGATCCAGGTCGATTTCGCGCACTTTCCGGCCTGCCTGTGACACACGCGCAGGCGCGGCCGGCAGCGTGGCGGTATGGTGGCGATCGCGCGGCCCATCCGCCCGCCGCGCTCCTTCTGACTCCAGAGCCCGGTCGTCAGCTCGCGTCGGGATGGAGGAAACGTGGAGGACAAGCGGAAGCGCCCGGTGCCAGGTCTCGTTGACGGCGAGATGCAGGCCTCCGTACAGGCGGCAGCTTGCCGGAGCGTCGCCGAGATGCTTGTCGAGGCTCGGTTCGCCGCCCCTCCGCAGGAGCAGCCGCCGGACAGCGACGGCGAGTTCGAGCACCGGCTGATCCTCGCGGAGCTCGGGCTCATAGCCGACGCCGAAGAGCCGCTTCGAATCTCGCTGCGCGTCGCCGTCTTGAGGACGGCGCGGGACGCCCTTCGTACATTTGCGCAGATCCGGGCCTTGCCAGAGAGTGGAGACCGGAGCCCGCCCCGACCACGCTAGCCTGGCGCGGCGGACGATCGGTTGGCGGATCGTTCCGGCTCACACGCCGCGCCCAGGGCCGGGTGCTACGCTGGCTGTGCCGGTCCAACCGAGGCGAGCGTGTGACGCTCCTGTCCGAACCGGCTCGGGGATGTCGGCCACCCGCACCTGGCCGACAGGAATGAGCGTTCCATGACCGCTCTCTACGTCATCATCGCCGTGGCGGTGCTGATCGGTGTCCTTGGCCTGTTTGGCTGCATCCGGATTCTCAAGCAGTACGAGCGAGGAGTCCAGTTCCGGTTGGGAAAGGTGAGGGACAACGCCCGCGGCCCCGGCCTGATCGTTATCGCGCCGTTCGTTGACCGGGTTCACAAGGTGTCGCTTCGGATCGTGACCATGCCGATCCAATCGCAGGGCATCATCACGAAAGACAACGTCTCGGTCGATGTCTCCGCAGTCGCGTACTTTCGGATCAAGGACGCCGTCCGCTCGGTACTCGCTATCGAGAACGTGGACGAGGCGATCAGCCAGATCGCGCAAACGACGCTTCGAGCCGTCGTCGGCCGGCACACGCTCGATGAGACGCTCTCCGAGACCGAGACGATCAACCAGGACATCCGCACCATCCTGGATGTTCAGACCGAGCCGTGGGGCGTCGAGGTCACTGTCGTCGAGTTGAAGGACATCCAGCTTCCCGACACGATGAAGCGCGCGATGGCCCGCCAGGCCGAAGCCGAGCGCGAGAAGCGCGCAAAGATCATCGCCGCACAGGGTGAAGCCCTCGCCGCCGGCGAGCTCGCGCATGCCTCCGATGTCATGATGGCCCACCCGCTCGCACTGCAGCTGAGAAACCTCCAGTCGCTCGTGGAGATCGGCGTCGACCAGAATACGACGGTCGTGTTCCCGGCTCCGCTGATGAGCACCATCAACGAGCTCACGTCGTTCTTGAATCGCGAGAAGGCCGGAGCTGCCGCGCCCAGCGCGGCGCAGTCGCCAGGCACCAACGGCGAGGTCGTCCCCAGTCATGCGATCGAGCAATCCGCATGAACAGCTACATCGTCACCTACCGCCGCACACCGATACGGCTACCCAGCGGGCGGATGACGACAGACAGCTTCCAGGTCGTGGACAGGTCGTCTGCGCCGCCTGTCACCGTATCCGAGCACGCCACCCGGGAGGCGGCCGTCGCGGCCGCGGAAGCACTCAACGCTGGATAGCACCACCGGCGAATCACCACTACCGTCTTGGAGGCAGCATGAACAACACCAAACCACGCGCCGGGCCGTCATCGTCACCCGGACGACAACTTCCGAATCCACCGATGCTGACAGTCGTCACTCGGAAAGCAGCAGACAAAGCCGCCGCCCAGAAACGGGAGGACGCCACGTTGGAAGGCCAATCTCCCGGCCGCGGCGCACGTTCACATGATCGTGCGCCGGCGCTCCCGCCGCGGCTCAGGCCGACGACGTCAGCACCGGCACCGGCGGGGAGCCTTGCTGGACGTCCTCGAGCGATACCCAGCAGCGCGTCCAGGTGATGCCCGACGGCACCTCCGAATGCACGGTGATCTTCCCCGAGCCGTTGGTGTTGAAGACCAGCATCCCAACCGCGTTGTCCTCGCTGTTGCCGCCCATCCACATCTCGTAGTACTCGCCCGCGGGCGCAGGCGGCAGGCCCTTGACCGTCAGCACCACCGCGCGCATCGCTCCGCTCGGCGCTTCCAGCGCCAGCGACCCGCTGGCCCGGTCGCTGCGGGCGCTGACCAGCGCCACCGTCTGCTGATACCGCGTTCCCGTCGACCGGCCGCCGACGCCGATCACCAGCGAGGCGATTGCCGCCGCGACCAGGACGATCGCCGCCGGCAGTAGCCGGCCGCCCCGGAAGCGTGAACGGCGCGGGCTGTGCACGACCGTCTCGCTGACCGGGCGGCGCTCCAGTGCCGCCGCGCGGGCCGCGTCGGCTGCATCGGCGGGCACGTCGACCGGCGCCGGAACCAGGCGGAGAAGGCGCTCCACGCCCTCGAACTCCTGCTCGCCGGTCACAGACTCACCTGCTCCCGGTCGAGTCGCTCGGCAAGACGGCTGAGCGCCGAGCGCGTACGCGTCTTGACCGTGCCGAGCGGAAGCTCCAGCCGATCCGCCACCTCGCTCTGCGAGAGCCCGTCGAAGTAGGCAAGCGAGATCACCTCACGCTCGCGCGGAGGCAGCGAGTCGACGGCCAGATGGACACGGAAGGCATCCATCTCGGCTCCCGCCAGGGAGTCCGGCCCGGGGCCGGGATCGATCGTCTCGGGCAACTCCCCGGTCACCGCATTGCGGCGGCTGCGCGCGGCGTCGACCGCCGCGTTGCGGGCGATCGTGAACACCCACGAGGTTGCCTTGCCGCGGTCGGGCCGGTACGAGCTGGCGGCACGCCAGATCGCGGCGAAAGTGTCCTGGACGATGTCCTCACCGGCATCGCGATCGCGCAGCACGCGCACGACGAGCGAGTATACGGCGCGCGAGTAGCGGCGGAACAACTCATCGAATGCCGACTCGTCCCGGTGATCCGCGACCCGCACCAACAGCTGCTCGTCGGTCAGCGCGCCATACTCCATTCGCTCAACCCTAGCGTGGTTGCGCGCAGGGGCCGCCGGGGCGCGCGGCGTCAGCGGAAAGGGAATTGCGGCGGTCGAGTCCATTCACTCTGGGTACGCCGGCCGGCCGGATCCGGTTTGCCTACCTGAGGCGGCGCCACCACGGGCGGGGCCTGCGCCACATACCGCGAGGCCGCTGAACGGCGTCGTCCCAGAACGCCCTGGAGCGACAGACACGGCGGGCGGCGCCGCCTCAGGTCAGACGAAGCGCTCCGTGGCCATTGCGAACGGCGGCAACGCCGAGACGTGGTCTCGAACGCGCGAACCGCCGGGTCGCTGAGCCGGGAGCATTGGCCTCAAGGTGGCGCAGGAAGCGCGTCGCCGCGTCCCCCGTCCGGGTATCGCGAATACCCCCAATCCCGCATCAGAAGCGGGATCCCGACGCCTCGATCAGGGGAAGTCGGTGCCCACGTGGGCATCGGCGGTGTGGATGTGCAGCTCGGCCTGGACGAGGTCGCGGATGCTGACCACCCCCAGCAGCCGCCCGTCCTCGACCACCGGGATGTGGCGGAACTTGCCCTTGCTCATCAGCTGCGCCGCCTCGCTCGGCGAGTGGTCGGGCGGGAGTGTGACCGGATCGACGGTCATATACGACTGCACCGCCTCCTCTGACGGATCGCGTTCGTCGGCGACCGCCCGCAAGAGGTCGCGCTCTGTGAAGATCCCGGACACGGCGCCGGCGGTGTCGACGACCACCGCGGCGCCGACATTCCGCGAGCGCATGCGGCGGGCGGCCTCGCCGAGTGTGGCGGTCGGCTCGATCGTGAGCACGTCCCCGCTCGACATGAAGTCTCGCAGCGTCACTGCCATTCGTCGTCCCCCCCACCGGTTCTCGGTCGTAGTCGCATCTCCAGGTGCAGCTCGGCGTCGAGCGCGTCGGCGATCCGCATCAGGGTGTCCAGCTTGGGCGGCCGGGCGCCGCGCTCCAGGCGGGCGATCGCCGACTGCGTCGTCCCGCAGAGCACCGCCAGCTCCTGCTGCGACATCCCGCGGTCGAGCCGGTTCTCGGCGACCATGCGGCCGACCTCGGAGAAGCGCCGCTCATGGTCGCGCCCGAGCGCCTCGCCCCGCTTGCGGATTCCCTCGCGCATGCGCTCGAGCGCCTGGGCGGTCAAGCGCTGCCGCTGCGCCTGTGACTGGCTCGCCATCCGGGCAGTCTATCGCGCGGACGCTATCCGCCGCCAACCGCGGACATCCGTCCATATGATGGCCCATGGCCAGGCGGACAGTCGTCGTGAAGGTGGGGTCGAGCAGCCTCGTCGACCCCCGCGGACGGGCGCGACCGCGCGTGTTCGCCTCGATCGCCCGTGACGTGGCGGCGCTGACGGCCGCCGGAACGCCGGTCGTCGTCGTCAGCTCGGGAGCGGTGGCGATGGGCCTGGCCGGCATCGGCCGCCAGTCGCGCCCGGGTCGCCTGCACTGGCTCCAGGCCGCCTCGGCAGCCGGCCAGCCGGCGCTTCACCGGCGCTGGGAGCTGGCGCTCCGGCGGCACGGGTGCGAGGCCGCCCAGGTGCTCCTGACCAGCGGCGACCTGCACCGCCGCGACGGCTACGTGAACGCGCGGGCGACGCTGGAGGCGCTGCATCGCTGGGGCCGGGTGCCGGTGGTCAACGAGAACGACTCCACCGCGACGGACGAGATCACGTTCGGCGACAACGATGCCCTGGCCGCCCAGGTGGCGGTGCTGATGCATTCCCGGCTGCTCGTCCTGCTCACCGACACCGACGGCCTCTATGACCGCGATCCGTCGCAGCCGGGCGCGGTGCAGGTGGCCGAGGTGACGGACCACGCCATGCTCGAGACGCTCGACGTCGACGGCCGCGGCAGCGCCTGGGGGCGCGGCGGGATGCGCTCCAAGGTGGTGGCGGCGGAGATGGCACGGACGGGTGGCGCGGCGGTCGTCATCGCCGCCGCAGCGGCGCCGGGGGCCGTCGCCGACGCAGTGGCCGGCCAGCGCGTGGGCACGCGCTTTCACCCACATCCCAGCCCGCTGTCTGCCTACAAGCTGTGGATCCGCTACGGCAAGCCGGTGCGCGGGCGGATGCTGGTGGACGCGGGCGCCCGGCGGGCTGTGCGGTCGCGCGGGACGAGCCTCCTGCCGGTGGGCGTGACCGCCATCGACGGAAGCTTCGCCGCCGGCGACGCCGTCGAGCTGATAGGCCCTGAGGGGCGGCCGTTCGCGATCGGGATCAGCGACTGGTCGGCCGCCGAACTGCGCCGCGAGCTGGGCCGGAGGGGAGCCGGCGAGGCCGTCCACCGCGCTAACCTGGTGCTCCTGTGACCGTCGTCCAATCCGACATCTCCGACGCTGCCAGGTCCGCCGCCCGGCGCCTTGCCGCCACCTCGAGCGGCGCCCGCGACCATGCGCTGGAGCTGATCGCCCGCACCGTCGAGTCGCACTCGCAGGAGATCGTCGAGGCCAACCGCGCCGACCTGGCGGCCGCCTCCGGACTGCGCTCGGCCCTGGTCGACCGTTTGACGCTGACCGACGAGCGCGTGGCCGGGCTGGCCGCCGGCGTTCGCGCGGTTTCAGCACTGCCCGACCCGCTGGGCACCGTGATCCGCGAGTTCGCCCGCCCGGACGGACTCCGCGTAACCAAGCTGCGCGTCCCGCTGGGTGTGGTCGCGATCATCTACGAGGCCCGGCCCAACGTCACCACCGACGCCGCCGCGCTGGCCCTCAAGTCAGGCAATGCCTGCATCCTGCGCGGATCGCGGACCGCGGCCCAGACGAACCGCGTCCTCGTCGGCCTCGTGCGCGGGGCGATCGGCGAGTCGGCGCTCCCCGCCGACGCCGTCCTGCAGCTCGAGGCGGACCGCGAGGAGCTGGCGGCGTTCGTCGCCGACCCGCACGCGGCCGACGTCGTCATCCCGCGCGGCGGCGAGGAGCTGAAGGCGTTTCTGCTCGAGCACTCGCGCGTGCCGGTGCTGGCCGCCGCCGGCGGCAACAACCACGTCTACGTCGACGCGACGGCCGACGCCGACATGGCCGAGGCAATCGTGGTCAACGCAAAGACGCAGCGTCCCGGCGTCTGCAACGCTGCCGAGACGCTGCTCGTCCACCGCGACCGTGGCGAGCTTCGCGACCGAATCGGGCAGGCGCTCGAGGCGCAGGGAGTGGAGCTGGTCGTCGGCGAGGAGGCGTGGGCGACCGAGTTCCTCGACCTGCGCATGGCCGTGCGCACCGTCGACTCGCTGGACGACGCGCTCGATCACATCGCAACCTACGGTACCGGCCACTCGGAGGCGATCGTCACCGGCGACGAGGCGGCCGCCGAGCGGTTCCTGGCCGAGGTAGACGCGGCCGCGGTCTACGTCAACGCCTCGACCCGCTTCACCGACGGCGGCGAGTTCGGGATGGGCGCAGAGATGGGAATCTCGACCAACCGCCTGCACGCCCGTGGCCCGGTCGCCCTGGAGGAGTTGACCACCAGCAAGTACGTCGCCCGGGGTGACGGGCAGGTGCGCCGGTAGGCGCGCAACCTCCCGGCGCGTTCTCCCGTCAGTTGCCTCGAATGCGACGCGCCGTGATCACCGGCCTGGGGGCCGTGACACCGATCGGGAACGACGTGCCAACGACCTGGAGCGCGCTGCTCGCGGGACGCAGCGGCATCGACCGCATCACCACCTTCGATGCCGACGCCTACCCGGTGAACATCGCCGGCGAGGTGCGTGGCTTCGATCCCACGGTGGCGATGAGCGCCAAGGACGTGCGGCGCAGCGGGCGCGAGGTGCACATGGGTGTGGCGGCGGCGCTGGAGGCGGTGGCCGACGCCGATTACGCGGTGGAGGCACCACCGCGCACCGGGGTCATCCTGGGCAGCTGCGTGGGCGGCATGGCCTACACGCTGGAGCAGCAGCGGATCCACGACGAGCGCGGGCCCGACCGGGTATCGCCGCACTGGATCCCGAACATGCTCCCGGACACCACCTCGAGCTTCGTGGCGACGGCGATCGGCGCCCGCGGCCTGAACTACGGCATCTCCTCGGCCTGCTCGACCAGCACCCACGCCATCGGCGATGCGATGGAGGTGATCAGGCGCGACCAGGCCGACGTGATCGTGGCCGGCGGCACCGAGGCGGTGATCCTGCCGGTGGTGATGGCCGGCTTCTGCGCCATGCGGGCCCTGGTCGACGGCCGCGATGATCCGCCGGCTGCGTCAAGGCCGTTCGACCTCACCCGGGCCGGGTTCGTCCTCTCCGAGGGCGCCGCCGCGGTGGTGGTCGAGGAGCTCGAGCACGCGCGCGCCCGCGGCGCCCGCATCTACTGCGAGGTCGCCGGCTACGGCGTCTCCAACGACGCCTACCACGTGGCCACGCCGCACCCGGAGTCGCTGGGCGTGATCGAGATGATCGAGTCGGCACTGGCCCGCGCCGGCATCGGCCGCGAGGAGGTGGACTACGTGAACGCGCACGGCACGTCCACTCCTTACAACGACGTCGCCGAGACGCGGGCGCTGAAGGCGGTCTTCGGCGAGCACGCGCACCGGATGGCGATCTCGTCGACGAAGTCGATGGTCGGCCACAGCTTCGGCGCCGCCGGCGCGATCGAGGCGGTGGCGACGGCGCTCACGATCTATCACGGGCGGATCCCGCCGACCATCAACCTGCACACGCCCGATCCCGAGTGCGACCTGGACTACGTGCCGAACCAGGCCCGCGACGCCGACGTTCGGGTCGCCGTCTCCAACTCCATGGGCCTGGGCGGGCACAACGGCTGCGTCATCCTGCGCGCAATTTCGGTGCCTGGCCCCTAATTGCAGCGGGGTCAAATCGTTGCGGAGTCTTGACCCGCCTCCAGTTGCGCCGCCAGCCGCTGCTCCAGCCGGTCGCGCGTCTGCGGCCACTCGTCGTCGGTGATCGCATACCAGGCTGAGTCCCGCCAGCGGCCGCCGAACATCAGCATGTGCTTGCGGAAGATCCCCTCGAAGCGCGCCGGCAGCGCTGCCAGCGCCGCCCGCGCCCGCTCGTTTCGGGCGTCCGTCTTGAACTCGACGCGGGCGCAGCCGAGCTGCTCGAACGCGTGCTCCAGCATGAGCAGCTTGGCCTCGCTGTTGGCGCCGCTCCCCCACGCCGCCGGCGACACCAGCGACCAGCCGACCTCGAGGCCGCGATCGGCCGGGCGAAGGGCCAGGTAGCGACTGCTCCCGAGCGGCTGCCCGTCCGCCCGGTCGACGGTCACGAAGCCGAACTCCTGCCGAGCCGCGGTCTGCGCCAGGGCGTCGTCGAACCACGCGTCCAGGCCGGCGCGGTTACCGGACGGGTCGATCTTGACCCAGCGCCAGACGGCGGGATCGTCGAGGGCGCGCATCAGGCCCTCGCGGTGGCGCTCGGCGAACGGCTCCAGCCGCACCGTGCGGCCCTCCAGCGTGGGCGGCCTCTCGAAGAGGTCGTCGAAGGGCGTCGCCGGCATGGCTCATCGTAGTCCGAGGGCGCTCTGGCGGAGCTCGCGGGCGGTCACCACGCGGTCGATCAGGCCGTACTCGCGGGCCTCGTCGGGGGACATGAAGTTGTCCCGCTGGGTGTCCAGGTGCACCCGCTCGACCGTCTGGCCGGTGTCGGCGGCGAGCAGCTCCTCCATCCGCCGCTGCAGGTCGAGGATCTCGCGGGCGCGGATCTCGATGTCGCTGGCCTGGCCCTCGAACCCGGACGTGTGGCCCTGGTGGATCATGATCTTCGAGTTCGGCAGCGCCAGCCGCTTGCCCTGAGCGCCGCCGGCCAGGAGCCAGGCGCCCATCGACATCGCGATCCCGAAGCAGATCGTGGCCACGTCCGGCTTCACATAGCGCATCGTGTCGTAGATGGCCATGCCGGCGTAGACGTCCCCGCCCGGCGAGTTGATGTAGAGCGAGATGTCCTTCTCCGGGTCATCCGACTCCAGGTGGATCATCTGGGCGACGATCAGGTTCGCCACCTCGGAGGTGACCGGCGTTCCGAGGAAGATGATGCGGTCGTTGAGCAGGCGGGAGTAGATGTCGAACGACCGCTCGCCTCGCGAGCTCTGCTCGACCACCATCGGAATCAGCGGTGCCATCTCGCGTCCTTTCCTGGTACTGTGCAACCGTTGGGTTGCAGATCATATGCGCAACCCATTGGTTGCGCAAACCGTTCCGGAACGGAGGCCACATGAGCGAGCGGCGAGTGGAGCGAAGCACCGACCTGCCCCTGGAGCAGGAGGAGGCGTGGCGCGCGGTCACCGACCCCGACGAGTTGGAGCGCTGGTTCGCCCCCGAGGTCGACATCGACCTGCGCAAGGGCGGCCGGGTGGTCGTCCGCGAGGAGGACGGGGAGTCGCGCGAGGGCACCGTCGTGGAGGTGGACGAGCCCAGCCGCTGGGTGTTCACCTGGGACGACGGCGAGGACGACGCCGGTTCCACCGTGGAGATCACCGTCGAGCCCGTCCGCCGCGGCACCCGGATCCACGTGGTCGAGCGGATCGGGGAGCGCGACCTGGCGCTGGCGGCGTGAACGAGGAGCCCCTGGGCGCCGCCTTCAACGCACTCGCCGATCCCACCCGCCGCCAGCTCGTCGGCATGATCGCCGAGCGCGGCAGCGTCACGGCGAGCGAGATGGCGCGGGAGTTCCCGATCACCCGTCAGGCGGTGGCAAAGCACCTGGCCGTCCTCCAGGAGGCCGGCCTGGCCGAGCCCGCCCGGAGCGGCCGCGAGACGCGCTACGCGTTGCGCCCGCAGGGCCTCGCCGGCGCCGCCGCCTGGATCTCCGACGTCGGCGCCGAGTGGGACGCCCGGCTGGGCCGCCTGGAGCGGCATGCCGCCGCCGGCGAGCGGGGGCGTGGCAGCGGGGTCTGACCCCGTTGCTACAAGCCACCGGTATCCTGCCCGCACATGTCCACCGTCCGTCAGGCATCCCCCCTGATCTCCGGCGACGAGGCGCAAGAGCTCGGCCTCAACCGCGCGGCGATGCTCGACATGTACCGAAACATGCTGGCGACGCGATTGATTGAGGAGCGCGGCAATCTGCTCTTCAAGGCCGGCAAGCTGCCCGGCTCCTACTACACCGGCCGCGGCAACGAGGCCGCCTCGATCGGCGTCGCGACGGCCATGGGCGAGCTGGATGTGGCCTCACCCCTGCACCGCAACCTGGGCGTCCACGTCACCCGCGGCGTTCCGCCGGCGGCCATCTTCTGCCAGTTCATGGGCCGCGACGGCGGCGCCACCCACGGCCGCGACTCGAATCTGCGCTCGAACGACTTCTCGGCCGGCGCCGGCCTGCTCGCCGGCGTCAGCCATCTGCCGGCGATGATCCCGGTGATCACCGGGATCGCGCTCGCCTTCCAGCTCCGGCAGGAGCGGCGGGTGGCGATCGGATGGTGCGGCGACGGGGCCGCCGCCCGCGGCGACATGCACGAGGCGATGAACCTGGCCGGCGTCCGCAGGCTGCCGATCGTCTACATCATCGACAACAACCAGTACGCCTACTCGACCCCGAACCGGCTCTCCTTCGCCTGCAGCCACCTGGCCGACCGCGGCCCCGCCTACGGGTTCGAGGGGATCGTGGTCGACGGCACCGACGTCCTCACCGTCTACCGCGAGGCCCACCGGGCCGTCGAGAAGGCCCGCGAGGGCGACGGGCCGACGTTGCTCGAGCTGGTCACGCTGCGCATGGAGGGCCACGCCGTCCACGACGACGCCTCCTACGTCCCCCGCGAGCTGCTGGCCGAGTTCACCACCCGCGACCCGCTAGAGCGCTTCGGCGCCTGGCTTCAGATCAACGTCGACCTCCCGGAGTCGGAGCTCCAGGAGATCGAGTCCGAGATCCACGCCTGGATCGACCAGGGCCTCGCCGAGGCAGAGGCGAGCCCGCAGCCCGATCCGGCGACCGTCCTTGAGGGGGTGTACGCGCAATGAGTGGCGAATTTCCGTTTGGCATGTTCGGCGATCCCGAGGACCTGCAGCGCCAGATGGCGGAGTTCATGGAGCAGGCCCAGCAAAGCCAGAAGGTCGCCTTCGCCGACCAGGCGATCAACCTGGCGGTCGGCATCACCGTGGCGGCGATCGGCCGCCTCGACCTGGCCGGCACCGCCGACGAGCAGGCGATGCAGGTGCGAAACGCGATCCGGCTGATCTTCCCGGAGGCGGTCACGCTGGTCCGGGAGGCGCGCCAGGGCCTGGCCTAGATGGTCGTCGACTCCGGGATGCGCGGCTACTACGACCGGCGCGCGCCGGAGTACGACGACTGGTGGCTCGGCCGCGGTTTGTACGCCGACCTCGACCGGCCCGGATGGGACGACGAGGTCGCACAACTGGTCGACGCGGTAGCCGGCCTGCCGCCGGCCCGGGTACTGGACGTCGCCTGCGGCACCGGGTTTCTCACCCGCCACCTGCGCGGCCAGGTGACCGGGCTCGACCAGAGCCCGGCGATGGTCGGGATCGCCTCGGCGGCCGCGCCGCAGGCCCGCATCGTCCAGGGCGACGCCGTTCCGCTGCCGTTCGCCGACGACTCGTTCGACCGCGTCTTCACCGGGCACTTCTACGGCCACCTGCTGGAGCCTGAGCGAGCCGCCTTCCTGGCCGAGGCCGCCCGCGTGGGCGACCGGCTGGTGGTTGTCGACTCGGCTCTGCGGGACGGTGTCGAGGCCGACCAATGGCAGGAGCGCACGCTCTCGGACGGCTCCCGGCACCGAGTCTACAAGCGCTATTTCACTGGCCCGAGGCTGGCCGAGGAGCTCGGGGACGGTCGCGTGCTGCACGCCGGCCGCTGGTTCGTCGCCGTCGACGCGCCTATTCGATGATCCGCCAATCGACGACCACGTCGGCGGTCGTCGAGGCGGAGATGAAGCAATCCCGCTCGGCCTTGGCCGTCAGCTCGCGGGCCGGCCCGGCGTGGCCGCCGGCCATCCGCGCCAGCACCACCATGTCCACCTGCTGGAAGGCGTAACGGCCGTCGTCCGCGCCGCGGGCCAGGCGGCCCTCGACATGCGATTCGTAGGCCAGCAGCTGCAGGTCGTTGTGGCTGCAGTGGGCGATGAAGGAGAGCATCGTGCAGGACTGAACGGCGGCCAGGTAGAGGTGCTCGGGGCTCCAGCGCACGTCATCGCCGTCGGGAAATTCCTGCGGCGGGGTGACGGCGAGCGGCGGCCGAGGCCCCGCCAGCATCCGCGCCTCGCGGTTCCCGACCCACTCCAGGTCGGTCGTGTAGGTGAACGCCCGCGTGTCCATGCGCCAACCCTAGATGGTCGGCCCGAGCAGTGCCGCGACCCGCGGGTCGCCAACCTCTGACCACGGCCCGGCGTGCCAGGCCCGGTCGAGATAGCGCTCCCGCTGGAGCGCTGAAGCGCGGGCGGCGACGCCGGCGGACGGCGCCGTCGCCCTGGCCGGGTCAACGCCAAAGGCCTCCGCCACCGCCGCCTCGGCGCGCTCGACCGGGCCGCCGACATTGGTCACGTGATCGGGCCGGCTCATCGTCGGCCGCGGAGCGCCCTGGAGATCGCCGCCGCGGGGACCGGCGACGCAGGCGCGAAGCGCCGCCAGATCTGCGTCGACCAGCAGCGTCCCATGCACCATCGTCACCAGCCGGCCGCGGTGGGCCGCGATCCCCGTGACCTTGCGGTCGCCCACTCGCACCGTCCGGTCGTCGACGGAGGCGTCCACGCCGAGCGCCCGGCAGGCGGCGGCGACCCCGCGCAGGAAGGGTTGGTACATGGCCGGGATCCCGGGCGTCACCGCCGGATCGGTGGATTGCAGGATCAGCGTGGCGCAGACGACGCCCTCGTCCAGGTAGACGGCGCCGCCCCCCGAGAAGCGGCGCCAGATGCGTGCCCCTGCCGCCCGGCAGGCCTCCGGCTCGACCTCCCAGTCGGGCCGCTGGAACCGGCCGATGATCACCGCCGGCCGCGTCCGCCAGATCGCCAGTTGCGGCCGCTCGGGCGTGCAGCGGACGAGCGCCTCGTCGAGCGCGAGCCCGGCCGGCGGCGGCAAGAGGCCGCCGGCCACCACAGCAGGCGGCTCGCTCACCCGTCGCCGCTGCGGACGACCGCGATGCCGGCCCGGCCCAGCCGGCGCTCCGCCGACGGGGGCGCCGACTCCGGCAGCTCCACCTCGGCCGGGAGCGCCCGCTCGGCGGCCTCCAGCCGTTTCTCCAGTGCCGACGCGCGACCCACGCGGTCGAGCTCGGCCCGCGCCTCGGCCATCCGCTCCCGGGCCCGCCGCCCAGCCTCCTCCGCCTCGCCGGCGGCACGGCCGGCCAGCTCGTCGTACTCCAGCGCATCGCGGCGAACCGCCTCCGGCCGGCCGTCGTCGCGCACTGGGGCCGGAAGCTCCACCTCGACCGGCAGCTCCAGCAGGAGGTCCACCAGCTGCGCACGGGCTGCAACCAGCGCCTCCCGCCGGTCACGAGTCTCCAGTCTGGCCGCCTCAAGGCGGGCGCGTGCCGCCTCCGCGTCCTGCCGGTACTCGGCCGAGTCCGCCCCGGCCGCCTCTGCCTGCTCGGCCAGCTCGACGGCGCGCTGCCAGACCGAGAGCAACGGCCCCTGGGCCACCCACTCGCGCTCCAGCTCCCGGGTCACGGCGGCGATCGCCGCCCGCTGCTTGTCGAGCGCATCGACCATCCGCGGCAGGTCGCGCTCGATCCCGGCGTCGCGGTCGAGCTCGTCCTCCAGCGCCCGCGCCCGCCCGAGTGTGGCCCGAAGCTCGTCGACGGCGTCGGCCGCCTCGAGCAGGTGCTCGAGCTCAGGCCGCTTCATGCTCCAGCGGAGGCTCCACGCGCAGCCGTGGCAGCCGGTCGAGGAGGTCAAGCAGGCGCGGCGCCATCATCATCCCGGCCGCATCCAGGAAGCAGTAGCCGCCGGGGATACCGCTGGGTGGATTCCCCTGCGAGACGACGCCCATCGGCCCATGCATCGCCCACGTCCAGGCTCCGGCGCTCGTTCCGACAAGCTCGAGGAACGTGCAGACGACGAACGCGCCGGCGTAGACCAGCGGCTGGCGACCGACCAGGACGAAGCGCACCAGGAACAGAAAGAGGATCGCTCCCAGCGCGTCCTTGCGCGGCGCCAGGGTGATCCCCCAGAGCGCCCACGCGCCGCAGATGGCAAGCACGCCCAGCGTGAACGGCCGGCGGTACCGCGCGGCCAGCTCGGAGCGGCCGATGCTGAGCGCCGCCAGGTAGACGATCCCGTGCCCGGGCGGAACGTACAGCGGCACGTTGTGCAGGCGGTAGGTGTAGACGCCCAGCAGCGGCGACGCGGTGTACTCGACGATCGTCGCGAAGATGATCACCACTGCCACCTGGGCGCGGACGCGCCGGGACTCGCCGCGGAGCAGGGCGAGGAGCAGGATCCAGATGACCACGCCGACCCCGCGCTGGCGCCAGATTCCGGCGTCGTGGTCGGCCATCGCTCCCAGGACGATCCCCACCAGCACGGTCGTCGGCACCCAGAGGTCGCGCGGCAGGCGGCGGGAACGCATCCGGCACATGCTACCCGGCTATCGTTCGGGCGCTATGCAAGACCGACACATCGAGGTCGACGCGCTGGAGGTGCGGCGATCACTGGCCCGCTCGTTCACCGGCGTCGACCCGGCCGGCCATGCCTGGCGCGGCCACATCGTGATCGGCGGGCCGGTGGTCACGGTCGACGTCATGCCCCACGGCGCCCAGCCGCCGTACGTGCACGCCTGGGCCGACATCGTCGACGCGCCGCGCTGCGATGGGCTGGTGGCGCGGACGCTCGCCGTCGAGGCGACCGAGCTGGTGCTGGGCCGGTTCGCCTGGCGCGACGGGACGATCCGCATCGAGCACTCGATCCTGGCCGGGACGACGATGGCGGCGGTCGAGGTGCAGGCGACCGTCTGGGCAGTAGGCTGGGGCGCCGAGGCGTTCGCGCCCCGACTGCGCTCGCTGCTCGCCGAGAAGACGCCGCCTCCGCCGCCGCCGGAGACGCCCGCCGCGCGGTTGCGCGACGCCACGGAGCACGTGCGGATGACGACCGAGCGGGTTCACCACCTGCTGGACAGCGATTACGGCGGCTTCCAGCATCATCCGGACTGGGGGTTCCACGCCAGCTTCGGCAGCGCACACGTCTTCGTCGACGTCCTGCCGGTGCTCGACGACTCGACGGCGGTACGGGCGTCGGCGCCTGTGGTATCCGACGTCGACCTCACCGACGAGCTGGCGCTGCACCTGCTCGAGCTCTCCGGCCGTGAGCCGTTCGGCAACTTCCTCTACATGCCGGCACGCCGTGAGGTGTGGTTCCAGCACGTGATCCTCGGCGACGACCTGGACAAGGTGGAATTCGACGCCGTCGTCGACCTCGTCTCGAGCATCGCCGACCAGGCCGACGACGACCTGGTCGCCCAGTTCGGGGGCCGCCGTTACGCCGACCTCGGATGACTCCGCGCCCTGATATCGTCCGCCCCGCATGAGCGCCGGTCGAGCAGCGATGTGGATCATCGCCGGAGGCATCGCCCTCTCCGTGAC
>DASUHT010000045.1:0-46591 GCA_036273335.1 Gaiellales bacterium
GCCGCCGGCGTCGGCCAGTCGGATGCTGAGCAACTGGCGCGGGTAGTTCCACTCGTAGAGCGCCTCGGCGGCGTCGATGCCCTCGTAGCACTGGAGCCTGATGCAGGGAGTCTCGAGCACCGCCGCGAGCGCCTTCGCGGCGCTCGTCTTGCCGACGCCCGCCTCGCCTTCCAGGAGCAGCGGCTGAGGCAGCCGGGCGCTCAGAAAGAGCGACGTGGCAAGGCTCTCGTCGACCAGGTAGTCGACCGCTGCCAGGCGCACGGCGAGCGTCTCGATGTCGGGGATGAGGCCCGCGACCTCGGCCGCCGGCTCGCCCGTGCCGCTCGGCTGACTCATGCGCTACCCGGCGACGTGGGCATGCCCATTCTGGGCCTCGAACTTCGCCTTGCAGCCCTCGCAGCAGAAGTACTCGGTCCTGCCGGCGTGGGTCAGCGACGGGGTCGTGGACAGGATCGTTACCGTCATCTTGCACACCGGGTCGATCGCCAGCTCGGGCGCGTCGGCGGCAGCTGCGAGGACGGGCTGCTCCCGCTGCAGGTGGTCGGCGGTAACCGGACGCCGCCGCGCGGCGACCACCCCGGCCAGGATCGAGAGCGCGATCTCGGACGGGGTGCGGGCGCCGATGTCCAGGCCGGCCGGGACGTCGATGCGCGACAGAAGCTCGTCCGGCACGCCGTCGCCGCGAAGCTCGGCGAGGACGCCGTCACCGCGCTTGCGGCTCGCCACCAGGCCCACATAGGGAAGCCCCGCCTCGAGGCCGACGCGCAGGCTGTGCAGCTCGTCCCGGCCGTGCGCGGCGACGACCAGCGCCAGGTCGCCGGGGCGCGCCGTGAGGTCGGCGCCCTCCACCCGCACCACCGAGAAGCCGAGCTCGGGGCCGATGCGCAGGACGGCGGCGGCGATCGGCGTCTCGCCGACCACCAGCAACCTCGGCGCCGGCAGCACCGGCTCCAGGAAGATCTCGACCGCGCCGCCCGAGAGGCAGGGGTTCTGGACGGTGACCGCGCCATCCGGATCGGTCGCACCTTCGGCGCCGGCGCTCTCGAGCTCGTCGAAGGGAACGATCCGCAGCAGCACCGGATCGCCGGTGCGCATCGCCTGCAGCGAGTAGGCGCGGACGCTGTGCTCGGTGCAGACGCCGCCGACGAAGCCCTCGATCGTCCCGTCGTCGAGCACCAGTGCGACGCTGCCCGGCCGGACGCTGGTCGGGCGCTGGGCGCGCACGACCGTGGCCGTCACGAAGGCGGTGCCGCGGCCGGTCAGCTCCTCGGCGCGGCGTGACATGGCGGCCGAGATCATTGCGGCGGCTCCGGCCTCCCCTGCATCGCCGCCCACACCCGCGCCGGCGTGCAGGGCATGTCGAGGTGGTCGACCCCGTGCGACTCGTGGAGGGCGTCGATGACCGCGTTCACGATCGCCGGCGGCGAGCCCACGTTGGGCGACTCGCCGACGCCCTTGGCCCCCAGCGGATGGTGCGGACAGGGGGTGACGGTCTCGCCCAGCTCGAAGTCCGGGCACTCGAGCGCCGTCGGGATCAGGTAATCCATGAACGAGGAGTTCAGGCAGTTGCCCTCCTCGTCGAAGCTGAGCAGCTCCATGAGCGCGATGCCGACACCCTCGGCAAGCCCGCCGTGGATCTGTCCGTCCACGATCATCGGGTTGATGCGCACCCCGCAGTCGTCGACGGCGATGAACCGGCGCACCGTCACCTGGGCGGTGTCGGGGTCGATGTCGACGACGGCGATGTAGGCGCCGTACGGGTAGGTGAGGTTGGGCGGGTCGTAGATGACCTGGGCGTCCAGTCCGCCCTCCATGCCATCGGGCAGCAGGTCGCCGCTGTAGGCGCGAACCGCGATGTCCTCGATCATCGCGCCCTTCTCCTGGTCGCCCTTGACATACCATCGGCCCTTCTCCCAGGCGAGGTCCTCGGGACGCGTCTCGAGCATCGTCGCGGCGATCAGGCGCGCCTTGTCGCGCACCTTGCGCGAGACGACCGCCACCGCACCTCCCGAGACGGGCGTCGAGCGGCTGCCGTAGGTGCCCAGGCCATACGGCGAACGGTCCGTATCGCCGTGGCGCACCTCGACGTCCTCGGGCGGGATCCCCAGCTCCTCGGAGACGATCTGGGCGAACGTCGTCTCGTGGCCCTGGCCCTGCGTCTGGGCGCTGATGCTGACGACCGCCTTGCCGGACGGGTGCACCCGCAGGTCGGCGCCGTCGTTCATCGCCAGGCCGAGGATGTCCATGTGCTTGCGCGGGCCGGCTCCGACGCCCTCGGTGAAGAACGCGACCCCGATCCCCATCAGCTCGCCGCGGGCGCGCTTCTCGGCCTGCTCGCGGCGGAGCTCCTCGTAGCCGGCGATCTCCATGGCCACCCTCATCGTCTCCGCGTAGTTGCCGGAGTCGTAGGTCCAGCCGGTCGTCGTCTCGTAGGGGAACTGCTCGGGGCGGATGAAGCTGCGCATGCGCAGCTCGATCGCGTCGACGCCCATCTCCAGCGCCAGCGCGCTGACCATCCGCTCGACCAGGTAGACGGCCTCGGTGATCCGGAACGAGCAGCGGTAGGCAACGCCGCCGGGCGCCTTGTTCGTGTACACCGCCTTCACCTTCACATGGGACGCCTGCAGGTCGTACGACCCACAGCAGATGTGGAAGAAGCCGGCCGGGAACTTGGTCGGCTGGGCGGTGCTGTCGAAGGCGCCGTGGTCGGCGATCACGTCCACTCGAAGGCCGGTGACCTTGCCGTCCTTGGAGCACATATCGGCGTGCATCACGTAGTCGCGGGCAAAGCCGGTCGAGACCAGGTTCTCGGTGCGGTTCTCGATCCACTTGACCGGCGCGCCGGCGACGATCGAGCCGGCGATCGCGCACACGTACCCGGGGTACACGGGCACCTTGTTGCCGAAGCCGCCGCCGATGTCGTTGCAGCGGATGCGGATCATGTGCTCGGCGAGTCCGGCGACGTGCGCGTACACCGTGCGGTGGGCATGCGGCGCCTGGTTGCCGTTGTAGATGTCGAGCTGGCCCGTCTGCGGGTTGAAGTCGGCGACGATGCCGCACGTCTCCAGCGGCGCCGGGTGGCAGCGCGGATAGAGGATGTCGCGGCTGACCACGGTGTCGGCCTCGGCGAAGGCGCGATCGGTCGCCTCCTCGTCGCCGGCCTCCCAGGTCGGGCTGGCCAGGTTGTCCAGCTGACCGGCCTTGTCGTCGCGGATCAGCGGCGCGTCGGGATCGAGCGCCGTGCGGGCGTTCACGACCGCCGGCAGCGGGTCATACTCGACGTCGATCAGCGGCAGCGCGTCCTGCGCGGAGTACTCGTCGGTGGCGATCACGAAGGCCACCTCCTGGCCCTGGAAGCGCACCTTGTCGCCGGCCAGCACCGCCTGCGTGTCGTAGGAGATGGTCGGCATCCAGGCCAGCCCCAGGGTCTCCAGGTCCTTCGCCGTCACGACCGCGGCCACGTTCGGGTGGGCGAGCGCGCGCGAGGTGTCGATGGAGACGATGCGGGCATGCGCGAAGGGGCTGCGGAGGACCGCCCCGTGCAGCATCCCGGGCAGGCGGATGTCGTCCAGGTAGGTCCCCTGGCCGCGGATGAAGCGTGGGTCCTCCTTGCGCTTCAGGCGGCCGAACCCGATCGGACGCTCGGTGGAGGGACTGGGCAGGTTCTCGGTCTCGACGGTGGCCATGCTCACACCTCGGTTGTGGTCGCAGCTTCGTGTTCCGCCGCCCAGCGCACCGCGCTGACGATGTTCTTGTACCCGGTGCAGCGGCAGATGTTGCCCGAGATCGCCACTCTGATCTCATGATCGGTGGGGTCGGGGTTCTCGTCCAGCAGGGCGCGGGCGGTCATCAGCATGCCGGGCGTGCAGAACCCGCATTGCAGCGCGTGCCGCTCGTGGAACCCGATCTGGATCGGATCCAGCCTGCCGTCGGCCCCCAGCGACTCGACGGTGCGCACCTCGTGGCCGTCGCACATCGCCGCCAGGGTGGTGCACGACTTGACCGCCTGGCCGTCGACCAGCACCGTGCAGGCGCCGCAGTTCGAGGTGTCGCAGCCCCAGTGGGTGCCGGTCAGGTTCAGCGTCTCGCGGAGGAAGTGCACGAGCAGCAGCCGCGGCTCGATCTCGTGGGAGACGTGCTCGCCGTTGACGGTCATCGAGACGTTGATGATCAGACCTCCTGCTGTGTGGCGCGGGACGCCGCCCGGCGCAGCGCGCGCTGGGTGAGGACGCCGGCCAGGTGCCGTTTGTAGTCGACGGGGCCGCGGCCGTCGGCGGTCGGAGAGCAGTCCTCCGATGCCATCCTCGCCGCCTCCGCGTAGAGCTCACCGGCGGGCGCCTTGCCCGTGAGCAACTCCTCGGCCCGGCGCACGTGCACGGTGGTCAACCCCACCGCACTGAGCGCGATCCCGGCGTCGGCGACGACGCCGTCGCGGATCCAGAGCGCTGCCGAGGCGGCGGCGATCGCCCAGTCGCCGGCCCGCCGCTCGACCTTCTCGTGCGCGCTCCCCGCTCCCGCCGCGAGCGGAAGCCTGATCTCGGTCAGCATCTCGCCGGCGCCGACCGCGGTCATGTAGGGGCCGACGTGGAACTCGTCCATGCCCACCACCCGATCGCCCTCGGCGCCGCGAATCACCACCCGCGCCTTGACGGCGGTGCACACGGCCGACAGGTCCTCGGCCGCGTCGGCCTGGCAGAGCGAGCCGCCGATCGTGCCGCGGTTGCGGACGATCGGGTCGGCGATCACCTGCTCGGCGTCCCGGAACACCGGGAAGCGATCCGCCAGGAGGTCCGAGCGCAGGAGCTCGACGTGGCGGACCATCGCCCCGATCCTGATCTCCCCCTGCTCCTCGCGGATGTAGGAGAGCTCGGCCAGATCGTTGATGTCGATCAGGTAGTCGGGATTGGCCAGCCGAAGCTTCATCATCGGCAGCAGGCTGTGCCCACCGGCGATCACCCGCGCGCCGGGCCCGTGCTCGCGAAGCGACTCGAGCGCCCCTTCCAGAGTCGTCGCACGCTCGTATTCAAACGCGGCGGGAACTTGCACTGCGCACTCCTCTCAGGGTGACGCGGGCCGGGCGGGAAGTCGTTTGCGCGGCTGGCCGATGTCGTCGCGCTGCTCGTACTGGACGGGCGAGTCGGTGCCGATCACCGGCGAGCGGGGAAGCTTCTCGGGATTGGTGTGGCGCACGCTCGAGTAGAGCTCACGGGCCGCCAGGCTCCCGTACTCGACGTTGCGCAGCACCGGGCCGGCCGGGTTTGCCATGGCGATCGGCGCCTCGCGGCCCAGCCGGGCCAGGGTCAGCGTGCCCTTGGTGTACACCTCGGCGATCCGCGGCGCCTCGATCCGGGTGCTCTCGGGGAAGTTCCGGAGGCCGGCCGCGGCAGCGCCCGGGTAGAGGCCCTCGACCAGACCGACCGAGTCGACCAGGCCGGCCTTCTTGACCAGCAGGCCCTCCAGCAAGTCGACGCCCGCGTCCAGATTCCGGTTGATGTCGTCGACCACCTCGTTGACCGGCGCGCTCTTCTGGATGATCTCGCCGACGCCGGCGATGGCGCGGTCGAGTCCGTCCGTGATCCGCTTCAGCTGGACGATCACGAGCAGCAGGTAGGCGACCAGCGCGAGCACGATCAACGTCATGACCACGATCATGCCGGTGCCGGGGCCGATCGCCTCCACGATCATGCTCCGGCCTCCTCGGCGTCGTCGACGATGACGTCCAGCGAGCCGCCGTAGTTGGCGACGACGGCCACCGTCTGGGCGACCTGATCCTTGGTGGTCAGGAGCAGCGCGGTGGCGTCCAGGTCCTTCGAGCCGGCCGCCGCGGCGGCACCGATCCGGTTGACGCTGGGAACGATCGCCCGCGCGGCCGAGAGCACGCCGTGCAGCAGGTAGACGACCACCGGCAGCACGACCACGAGGAGCAGGGCGTCGGCGATCCACCAGAGCGTCACGTCTGCCTCCTCTCGGCCACGACGGCGGCCTTGCTCGCGATCCCCGGCATCGCACCCAGGATGATGTCGAACTGGGCGTTGATCGCCTGCACCGCGGGCTCCAGGGGCCGCAGGTGCTCGGACTCGACCGTCTCCAGGGCGGAGGCCAAGGTGGCCAGGCCCTGCGAGCTGCGCTCCAGGCTGCGGCGGATGACGATCAGCGCGGCTGCCAGGACGGCGACCACGACCACCGCCAGCAGCACGCTCAGCACGATCAGCGTGTTCTGGCTCATGCGCCACCGTACCCGTCGGTCAGCGCGTTCATGTAGCCATCCTGGACGACGGCCTCCTGCACGATCTGCTCCAGCACCGGTGCGGTGGCCTCGAGCTGGGGGATGTTGGCCGTGTTGCCGGCGACCGCCGTCGCCACCACCAGGAGGTTCTGGACCGACTTCTCGATCCCGCGCACGGTCTGCACGAGCAGTGCCAGCAGCAGGGCAACGGCGAGCGCCGCGACCAGGCCGATGAGGAGCGAGACCTCCCAGTAGCCGTGGGACGAGACGGCGAGCATGGTCATTTGCCGACCGCCACCTTGCGCAGCGCCCGGGCGGAGTGCAGGATGCGCACGCCGGAGTCGTTGATGCGTGCGATGTCGGGCAGCTGCGCGGTCTGGTCGCGGACGACCGCGACCCCGCCCTCGGCCGCCCTGGCCTGGGCGAGGATGCGGCGGGCGAGCAGGATGATCGTGATCACGATCGCCGCCGCCACCACGATGACGACGACGCCGAGCGCGATCCCCAGCTGCCATTGCGCCGCGGTGGACATCAGCCTGGCCACCCGCCGGGGGCGGCCGGCTCCGGAGCAATCCTCGTCTGCATCCGCCTCACCTCGTCTGAATCGTAGCTTCGGCGTTGGGATATACGGGATTGCGCGCGTTAAGTCCAGCGCGCCGTTCGAGCCCTTCGAACAGGCCCGCCTGCCGCCTCACACAGGCGGTCTATGCGCCGCCCGGCCGGCGGGGTTTCAGGCGGGGCCGAAGACGTCCTCGGGGAGGAACGCGCCGACGACCCAGTTCGGTGCATCCACCAGCTCGTGGATGCGCAGGTCGCAGGCGACCGAGACGAGCGCGTAGGCCTCCTCGCGGTCGAGCCCGCGGCGATCGCCGAGGTGCTCGATCATCGCCCGCACGGCCCGCCGCGACGCCTCCATCAGGTCGCCGGCCACCCCGGTGCAGACGTGGTAGGGGGAGGCCTCGGTGCGGGCCAGCTCGCCCGCCGCGATGTGGTACTGGGGAGCGGTCAGTTGCAGGTCGCGGCGCACCGTGAGGCGCACGCTGATCTCCATCGCCGTCTCGACCGCCGTCCCGCAGACCTCGCCGTCGCCCATCGCCGCGTGGGTGTCGCCGACCGAGAAGCGGGCGCCCTCGACGCCGACGGGCAGGTAGAGCGTCGTCCCCGGCCGGAGGTGCTTGATGTCCATGTTGCCGCCCCAGTCCGACGGCGGCACGATCGAGTGCTCGCCGGGCTCCGGGAGGGCGACGCCGATCGTCCCCGGGAACGGCTCGAAGGGCAGCGTGATCCCCTCCCCGAAGCGCACCCGGCGCCGCTCACCGTCGACCTCCGAGATGCGCAGCCAGGGGTCGGGAAACTCGTCGGCCAGGAGGCCGAAGCCGGGAATCAGCGCCGTCCAGCCCCAGTCGCCGGGGGAGAGCTCGAGGATGTCCACCTGGAGAACGTCGCCCGGCGCTGCGCCGCGCACCTCGACCGGGCCGGACACCGGGTTCACGTGCGAGAAGTCGAGGGCGGCCACCGCGTCGGCGCCGGAATCGCGGTCGATCTGCTCGTCGGAGGCGTCGCGGACGTGGCAGAGCACCTCCTCGCCGGAGGCGACGGAGAGCACCGGCTCGATCGAGTTGTCCCAGACGTGGTGATAGGCGTCAGCGCGCACCGCGTGGATCGACCGTCCGGCGCTGCTCACGAGGCGTCCTCGACCGCCGCGTCGTCGGGTGCATAGGCAGCCACGAAGTGCTCCAGCGCCGCCCGCTGGGCCGGCGCCGCGGTTCCCTCGGCAACCAGTGCGCGGACGCGATGGACGATGTGCTCGGGCGCGACCAGCGGTCGCATCGCCTCCGGGTTCTCGGGGAACGCCATGACCAGCGCGATCAGCGACGGATCGTCGGCCACCGCGTCGGACACCCAGCGCAGGCACTCGGCGCGGTCCCAGACGCGCCACCGGCCGAGGACGAGGGCCAGCCGCGGCAAGGCTGCCAGCCGGCCATCCGCGACCCGTTCGCGGATGCGCTCCAACGCCACCTCCTCGAGCCGGGCGACGTCGTCGAGGCCGACCGTCCGCTGCCCCTCCGGGCGCTCGGGCGGGCCGCCGTGGCGCCCATGCTCGCGGCCGAAGCGGGCAACCTCGGCGACGATCAGGCCGACCCCGGCTCGCTCGCGGAACTGGCGCACGAGCAGGTCGGCCCGCTGCTCGGCCGGGACCCTCTCGATCAGGCGATCGAGCAGCCGGTCGAAGCGGTCGTCGAGCTCGCTGCCGAAATCGTCTCCAACATCGAGGACACCCCCCAACACGGGCTCGACGCGGGCCGGGTCGAGGCTCGTCGCCGACGCGGCGAGCTGGTCGACGAAGGTGACGATGCGCGAGTTGCCGGACGGGTCGCGCTCCCCGGCCAGCCGGCGCAGCATGGCGGCGAACGACGCCGGCGCCGTGGCCTCGGCGAGCAACTCGGCCATCTCCGACTTGGCGATTACCGTCGCCGGGACCGTGAACCGGAAGTACGTGGAGAAGAGCTCGGCGCTCGCCACCCGGAGCTCCGAGCGCGTGTCCTCGCCCGGCGGGTCGCGGGTGATGATCAGCCCCTCGACGTCAGGGACGGCCGGAAAGAGGCGCAGGATCAGGGTGATCATGCCTACCCGGGAAGCGGGGTCGAGCTGGTCGATCCAGGCCCCGTGGAAGAGCTTGCTCTCCTCGTCGGCGGCCGCCGCCGTGCGTGGCCGGGTGGAGCCGGCGAAGCGCCCCGGCGTGCGCCGGATGGTGTCGTGCAGTGTCGGGCGAAAGACGCGGATCGCCTCGACGGCGATGAAATCGGCGGTGTTCACCTCGGCCGCCAGCGGCGCGTAGGTGATGCGCAGCGTGTTCAGGAGGCGGACGACGTCGCGCGGGGTGACGAGCAACGTCTCGATCCCGGGCGAGAAGATCTGCTGCCAGTGATGCTCGGTGACGACGGCGGTGGCGGGATTCTGCTCGAGCAGGTTCCGCAGCCCGTCCAGGAACATCTGCGGGAGCGCACCCTGCTCCGGGAGCGGCAGGTCGAACGGGACCTGGACGAGCCGGTCGACGGTGACCGGGTCGTGCCGGCGGCGGTCGAAGACCAGCAGCTGGACCACCCCGGGGAGCCGCCCGACGCTCTCCAGCACCCGGATCGCATCGGCCAGGCGCGGCGGCTCGAGGCGGTCGAGGTCATCGACGATGACAACAACCCGTCCCCGCCGACCTTCCAGGGCGCCGGCGAGCTCGGCCCGCAGCTCCCCGGGGTCGCCGCCGCTCGGAGGCGTGTGCCCGACCTCCCGCGCGATTGCACCCGCCAGCGCAACCGCCAGGTCCCCCCTGGGGCCGTACGACCAGGGGGCGAAGTCGACGACCGCTGCACCGGCGCCCAGGTAGTGGCGGGCGAAGTTGGCCGCCGTCGTCTTGCCGGAGCCAGGATCCCCATGCAGGCCGACCGCCAGACCCTCCTCGGGGGCATCCGCGATCGTGGCCGCGAGGTGCTCGGCGAAGACCGCGTAGCCGAGCCGGTCGTCGGCCGGATCGCGCAGCGGCTGATCCGCCGAGAGCTGCGCCTGGGAGGGCATCTGGCGATCATAGCCAGGCCGCCGGACCTGAGAATCCGGGGTCAGACCCCGGTTTCTCAGTTGTCGAAGAAGCGCGGCAGGTGCCCCCGGTTGGCATCAAGGAGCGCGTCCAGGAGCGGTGCCGCGACCGCGTGCGACGCAACCAGCGGGTTCGCCATCAGGGCCTTCAGCGCCATGTCGCGGTCGCCGTCGCGGGCGGCAGCGACCGTCAGCCGCTCGTATGCCTTGACCTGCTCCACGAGTCCCAGCATCTCCGGTGGCAGCGGACGCTGGGGCAGCGGATCGGCACCCCCGGCGCCGATCCGGCAGGGCACCTCGACCACGGCGTCGTCGTCCAGGTTGGGGATCGCCCCGGCGTTGCGGACGTTCACCACCTGCACGTCGCCGGCGTCGCCGTACAGCGACTCGACGAGCATCGCCGCCGCCTCGGAGTAGAAGGCCCCGCCGCGCTCCTCGAGCAGCTTCGGCTTCACGTCCAGCGACGGGTCGGCGTACATCGCCAGCAGGTCGCGCTCGATCTCCATCACCCTGGCCGCCCGCGGCTGCTCGGCAGCCGCCTCGGCCCGCGACTCCTCCGGGAAGTAGAAGTAGCGCAGGTAATACGACGGCACCGCGCCGAGGAGGCGGATCAGCGACCCCGGCATTCCGACCTCCTCGCCGACCTGGTCGGGATAGGTCTGGACGAGGCCGGGCAGCCGGTCCTCGCCGTCCACCAGCACCCCCCGCTCCCAGCTCAGGTGGTTCAACCCCACATGCTCGAGCTGGACGCGCTCCGGCTCGACCCCGAGCTGGCGGGCGAACTCGCGCTGGAACCCGATCGGGATGTTGCACAGGCCGATCGCCCGGCGGCCGTCGTCGATCAGCGCCTGCGTCACCAATCCGGCCGGATTGGTGAAGTCGAGAAGCCACGCCCCGGGCGCGCCCAGGCGCGCCGTCTGCTCGGCGATCTCGAGCACCACCGGCACCGTCCGCAGCGCCTTGGCGAACCCTCCCGCACCGGTCGTCTCCTGGCCGAGGCAGCCGAAGCGGGGCGGGATCGTCTCGTCCAGCAGGCGGGCGGCGAGCCCGCCCACCCGAAGCTGGACGAGGACGAACGACGCCCCGCCGATCGCCTGCTCGCGATCGGTCGTCAGCGTCAGCCTGCCCGGAAACCCGAGCTTGCCCAGGATCCGCTCGGCCAGCCCGCCGACCACCTCCAGGCGGTCGGGATCGATGTCCTGGAGGACGAGCTCGTCGACCGGCAGCCGGCCGGCACGCAGTCCGAACCCCTCGATCAGCTCCGGCGTGTAGGTGCTGCCTCCGCCGATGACGGCGATCTTCATTCCCACGCCGCGGCATTGTAATCTACTCCGGGATGAAATCGTTAGGAAACTTTCCTGACAGATTCCTGGCCGAGATCGCCGGCCAGCCGGACGCCATCCGCCGGGCACTGCTCGCGATGTCCGAGCAGGCACCGCAGCTGGCCGCCATCCGCGAGGCTGCGGCGCATGCCGACACCGTGCTCTTCACCGGGATGGGCAGCTCCTACGACGCCTGCTATGCCCCGGTGACGGTGCTCGCCGGAAGCGGCGTCCGGGTGCACATGGTGGACGCCGCCGAGCTCCTCCACTTCCGGCTGCCCACGCTCGGTTCCTCGAGCCTGGTGATCGCGGTCAGCCAGTCGGGCGAGAGCGCCGAGCTGGTGCGGATGGCCGAAGCGATGACCTCGCGAGGGCCGCGGCCGCTCCTGGTCTCGGTCACCAACGGCCTCGGCAGCTCGCTGGCGGCGGCCGCCGACATCCGCCTCGACACCCGGGCGGGGGAAGAGGAGGGGCCGTCGACGATGACCTTCGCGGCCACCCTGGTCGCGCTGCGGGCGATCGCCGAGCGACTGGGCGGCCCGCCCGCCGGGGACGGCGGCGGAGAGCAGGCGGCGGAGGCAGTGGAGCGCCTGATCGACGGCGCGGCGGAGCGGGCCGAAGGCCTGCGGCAGTGGCTCGGATCGCGGCCGACGCTGGCCCTGTTGGCGCGCGGCGCCGCCCGGCCGGCGGCAGAGATGGGCGCGCTGACGCTCAAGGAGGCGGCGCGCTTCCCGGCCGAGTCGCTGCAGACTGCGCAGTTCCGCCACGGCCCGCTGGAGCTCGCCGGCCAGGAGCTGGCGGCCATCGTCATGGCGTGCGAGCCGGCCACCCGCGACCACGACCTGCGCCTGGCCGGCGAGCTTGCGGCGGCCGGCTCGGCGGTGCTGGTGGTCGGCCCCGGCGGCGACCTGCCGGACGGCGTCACGGCCGTCGCCACCGGCGAGATCGACCGCAGCCTCGTATCCGCCGCCGCGATCGTGCCGGCACAGCTCCTGGCCTGGGCGCTCGCCAACGCCCGCGGCCTGACGCCGGGGACGTACACCGTGGCGCACAAGGTGACGACGCATGAGTGAGCGGCCGCGGGTCGCCCTGACGATCGACACCGAGTACGGGGACGGCCCCGGCCGGCCGGACAACGCCGAGCGGCTGCTGGACGTGATGGGCCGGGAGGGCGTGATCGCCAGCTTCTTCCTGCAGGGTCGGTGGACGGCCGCGCATCCCGGCGTGGCCGCCGCGATCGCCGGCGCCGGCCACCTGGTCGGGAACCACTCCAACTGGCACGTCCGGATGCCGCTCCTGACCGACGACGGGCTGGTCGAGGACGTCCGCACCGCCGAAGGGGCGATCGCCGCCGCCACCGGGGCCGACCCGCGGCCGTTCTTCCGCTGCCCCTATGGGGACGGGCACGACGACCCGCGGGTGCTGGATGGGCTGCGGCGGCTGGGCTACCGCCACGTCCCCTGGCACATCGACGGGGAGGACTGGCGGGCCGACCAGACTGCCGACGGGATCGTCGCCCGCGTACTCGACGGCGCCCGCCGGCAGGGCGACGGCGCGATCGTCGTCGTCCACTCCTGGCCCGATGTCACCACCGAGGCGCTGCCGCGGCTGATCGACGGCCTTCGTGCCGACGGCGCGGAGCTCGTTCGGCTGGACGGGATCGACGAATGAGACGAGCCGCCGTGCTGGCCGTCGACGGCGGTGGGTCGAAGACCGACGTCGCGCTGCTCGGCCGCGACGGCAGGCTGCTCGCGGCCGTCCGCGCCGGTGGCGCATCGTTCCACCCCAACGACCACGGCAGGTCGCTCTCCGGCCTGGTGTCGGCAGTCGCCGATGCGGCGAGCCGCGCCGGCCTGCCCGCCGGCAACGGGCCGGTGGCCGACCAGGCGGCGTTCTGCCTCGCCGGGGCCGACCTGCCGGCGGACGAGCGGCGGATGCTGCGGGCGCTTCGCGACGTCGGGCTGGCCGAGCGCCTGCTGCTTCGAAACGACACCTTTGCTGTGCTCCGTGCCGGCACCGATCGCGGCTGGGGGATCGGCGTCGTCTGCGGCACCGGGCTCAACTGCGCGGGCGTCGCCCCGGACGGGAGGACGGTCCGCTTCCCGGCGCTGGGGGCGATCTCCGGCGACTGGGGTGGTGGCGGAGACGTGGCCGTGGCGGCCGTGGCGGCGGCTGCCCGCGCACGCGACGGGCGCGGACCGCGGACCGCCCTGGAGGAGGTCGTGACCAGCCATTTCGGCATGCGCAGGCCGGTGGACGTGGTCGAGGCGGTGTACCTCGGCCGGATCCGCTCGCGGGCCCTGCTCCAGCTGGCGCCGGCGGTGATGCGCGCCGCCGACGCCGGCGACGAGGCGGCCGAGCGGATCGTCGACCGCCTGAGCGGCGAGGTGGTGGACATGGTGCGGGCGACGGTGCGCCGCCTGCGGGTGGCCCGCCGGCGCCCCGACGTGGTGCTCGGCGGCGGGGTCGCCCGCTCGCGCAGCGCACGGTTTCACCACGGTGTCCGCCAGGGGGTCGAGGAGGCGGCCCCCGGCGCGCGCGTGATCATCCTCCGCGAGCCGCCGGTCGTGGGGGCGGCGCTGCTCGGCCTGGATGCGATCGGCGCGCGGCCGGCGGCCGCCATTCGAGCGCGACGGGCGTTGACCGACCACCACTCGACCTGACAAGCTTCGCCCAGGAGGAGACGAATGGCTCGCATCATGCTCGATCACGTGACGAAGGTGTTCGCGGGCGGGGTCGTCGCGGTCAACGACGTCTCGCTGGAGATCGGCGACGGCGAGTTCATGGTGCTGGTCGGCCCATCCGGCTGCGGCAAGTCGACGCTGCTGCGGATCGTGGCCGGCCTGGAGGACGTAACGGACGGCGAGGTCGTGATCGGCGAGAACGTGGTCACCGACCAGCAGCCGAAGCGCCGGGACATCGCGATGGTCTTCCAGAACTACGCGCTCTACCCGCACATGACCGTGGCCCAGAATCTCGGCATCGGCCTGAAGATCCAGCGGCGGCCGAAGAAGGAGATCGCCGGAAAGGTGACGGAGGTCGCGCAGGTGCTCGGCCTCGACCAGCTGCTCGACCGCAAGCCGGCCGCCCTCTCGGGCGGGCAGCGGCAGCGGGTCGCGATGGGGCGGGCGATGGTGCGCGAGCCGCAGGCGTTCCTCATGGACGAGCCGCTCTCCAACCTGGACGCCAAGCTGCGGGTGCAGATGCGTGGAGAGCTGGCACGGCTGCGCGACCGCCTGCACACGACCACCATCTATGTCACCCACGACCAGATCGAGGCGATGACGCTCGGCGACCGGGTGGCCGTGATGCGCGACGGCGTCGTCCAGCAGCTGGACACCCCGAATGCGCTCTATCAGCGGCCGGCGAACCTGTTCGTCGGCGCCTTCATCGGATCGCCCTCGATGAACCTCGTGGAGGCGCGCATCGAGGGCCGCGAGGTGTGCTTCGCCGAGTACCGCCTGCCGATCGCCGAGCGCCACGACCTTCGCGCCTACGACGGCCGCGACGTCGTGCTCGGAATGCGGCCGTCGGATTTCGAGGACGCCACGGTGTGGCGCGACGAGTCGCGGGCGACGATGCGCGTCCGGGTCGACCTCGTCGAGGAGCTGGGGTCGCAGGTCAACCTGCTCTTCACGGTCGCCGCCCGCTCCGGGGCCGGCGACGTGATCGCCGAGGTGGTTGAGGATGCAGGCGACCAGCTGCCGGTGCCGCTGGTGGCCGCCGAGGGCACCGTTGTCTGCACGGCCTGCGTGGACGCCGCCTCGCCGGCCCAGCCCGGCGGTGAGGCCGAGGTGTCGGTCGACCCCGCCCGCTTCCACTACTTCGATCCCGACACGGGGATCGCGGTCGGCACGGCCGCGGCGGCGCCGGCCACCGCCTGACGATCAGCCGGCGAGGCTCCGGGCGACGTCGCTGAAGAAGATCGCGGCCAGGATCAGCGACAGCCAGAGCACGGTGCCGACGGCGCCCAGGATCACCCCGGCCTGCGCCGCTCCGTCGCCGACCAGCGAGCGGTCGGCCCGGATCTCCCGGCGAGCGCTCAGGCCGAGCATCACCGCGGCCGCCGACGGGATCAGCGGAAACAGGCAGAAGAGCGTCGACAGCGCGAGTGCGGCGAGCGCCTTCGCGCTCAGGTGCCGGTGGCCAATGTGAGGCGCGTCCTGCACGCCCTCGACGATAGCACCAGGCCCGGGTGAAACGGCGTCACGGAGTGGGCACGGCGTCGAAGCGGTAGCCGACGCCGTAGTGCGTGTGGATATAGCGGTAGCCGGTTGGCGACCGCTCCAGCTTCTCACGCAGCTTTCGCACGCAGACGTCCACCGACCGGTCGCGGGGGCGGTGCGGTACCCCCCACACCCGCTGCTGGAGCTGGTCGCGGGTGAGCGCCCGCCCCCGCTCGTCGGCGAGCACGTAGAGCAGCCGGAACTCGAGCGCGGTCAGCCCGGCGTCGCGGCCGTCGACGAGGACCCGGTGCAGGTCGGGGTCGATGACCAGGCCCGGGACCTCGATCCGCTCCCGGCGGCCGCCGTTCATGTCGTCGCGATGCGACCGGCGGAGCAGCGCCTGCACGCGCGCCACCAGCTCGGGCATCCCGAACGGCTTGGCCAGATAGTCGTCGGCGCCGAGGCCGAGCGCGTGCACCTTGTCGGGCTCGGATGCCCGCGCCGACACGATCAGGACCGGGATCTGCATCCCCTCGGCGCGGACGTCCTTGGTGATCTGCCAGCCGTCCATGCCCGGCAGCATCAGATCGATGATCGCGGCGTCGGGCCGTTCGAAGCGCAGCTTGCGCATCGCCCGGTCGCCGCGGTCGGCAACCTCGACATCGAAGCCCGCGTGCCGCAGGTGGGTGGCCATCGCGGTGGCGATGACCGGGTCGTCCTCGGCGATCAGGAGGCGTGCCACACGGCCTCCGGGCCCCCGGTGGCGAGTGGGTATGCGGTCTGGGCCGCGATCCGCGCCGAGTGCTCGCAGACTCGCCGCAGGCAGCGCACGGTCATCATCGCGCGCAGGCCCCACTCGCGCGTGCCGGGCCGCTGCGAACGTGCGGCCACGGCGTTGATCGTGCGCCCGGTGGCGTTGGCCAGGAGCGCCTCGATGACCACCGGCGGCCCGGCGAGCTCGCCCTCGCATCGCCCGACCCCGCGCAGCGCCGCTTCGAGGCTGTGACGGACGACCTCGCCGAGGTCCTGGATCTCGGCCAGCCCCCGCGGCACCGGCGCTCCGGCTGCCGGCGGCCTGGCCAGCCTCGCGATCGACGCCGCCAGCTCGGCAATCCGCTCCAGCTCGTCGTTCACCCGGCGGGCCGCGACGGCCCGCCTTGCCAGCTCCAGCTCGCTGACTCGGCTTCGCAGAAGGCGCGCCGCGGCGGCGTCGATCCGCTGCTGGCCGGCGCGGACATCGGGGCCGAGCCCGAGCACCAGCTCGCCGCCCGCCGTATCCTGGGCCGCGAAGGCGTCGGTCGCCGCACTCAGCAGGCGGACGACGAAGCGGCCGTGAGCGCGCAGATCGCGCTCGAGGAGCTCAAGCTCCATGCATGCGTTCTCGTTTCCCATGCCTGGATTCTCATTCGCCCGCGCGTGGGGCGGGGTCGCGGCATGGTGACAGCAGCGTGAAGAAGTGGTGTACGTCGGCACCCCACCGACGACGGTAATGTTCGCGCGGTGACCACTCCGACGACGCGAGACGTGGAGGCCCTGTGGGGCCCGGCGACGCCCCAGTTCGCCTACCAGATCGCCGACCGGCTGGTGGCAATGATCGCCGACCTGCCGCCCGACCACCCCGCCCGCGTCCTCGGCGAGCAGAAGCTGGCCGAGCTCGACCGGCTGGGCCACGAGACGACCAAGGGCGAGGCGGCAGGCCACTGAGGCGTATGCAGGCCGGCGCAGCCGGCGTGAATACGCAAAGGCCACCATCAACCCGCCGGCCCCAGGTGCCAGGGGTCGCAGAGCCCTGGCACCCCCCAGCCGCCACCGCGGAGTACAGCCCACCGTCGAGGGCGAGAACCGTCTGTTTGGATACGCTCAGATAGGGCTGATGGAGCGAATGACGTCGCGGGCGACGTATCCGGCGATGCTCGGATTCTCCCGCAGGCGGCGCACCGAGTAGTTGTACCAGGCCTTGCCGAAGGGGACATAGACGCGCATCCGGTGGCCATGGTCGACGAGCTGCCGCCGCAGCTCCTCGGCCACGCCCAGGAGCATCTGGAATTCGTACGCCCCCGGGTCGAGGCGCATCCGATCGAACAGCCGCAGCGACTCGTCGACGACGAAGGGGTCGTGGGTGGCGACTGCGACGTACGATCCCGCCCCTGCCAGCTCCTCGACCAGGTCGACGAAGTTCCGGTTCACCGTATCCGGGTCGCGGTAGGCGATCGCCGGTGGCTCGACGTAGATCCCCTTGACCAGGCGGACGTTGGGGCGGAGCGGCGCCAGGTCGCGCAGGTCGCCCAGCGACCGCCGCAGGTAGGCCTGGATGACCACGCCTACGCGGTCGCGGCCGGCGTCGCGAAGCTCGCGGTAGATCTCCAGGGTGGCGTCGGTGAGCCCGGAGTGCTCCATGTCCAGGCGCACGAAGATCTCCCGCCTGTCCGCCTCGCCGACCAGCCGGGCGGCGTTCTCGGACGCCAGATTGCGGTCGATCTCGAGCCCAAGCGCCGAGAGCTTGACCGAGATGTTCGCGTCCAGGCCCTTCTCCTGGATCGTCTCCAGCACCTCGACGTAGCGTTCGACGGTGACCGTGGCCTCGGCCGGCTCGCGAATCGACTCGCCGAGCACGTCGACGGTCGCCATCATGCCCTCGCCGTTCAGTGCCCGCACCGTCTGCACGGCCTCCTCCAGGGTCTCGCCCGCCATGTAGCGGTCGGCGAAGCGGCGCACCAGCGGCCGCGGTACGAGCGGCAGGGCGGTCGCGACCGTCCGGTCGAAGATCCGCATCACGAACCGGGAGACTAAATCATCACGCGGTAGCCGGCGATGACGTCGTCGGCGAGCGCCTCGACCGACGCCGTCGACCCCTCCAGCGCCTGCCCCACTCCGCCCGGATCGGCGGCCCGCCCGGTCTCGGCCAGCGCCGCCCAGGCCTCGCGCGCGCGTTCCTCCGGGGCGCCGCCGGCGGACGCGGCCTGGGCGATCCGTTCGGCATGTGACGCATAGGCGGCGAACGCCGCGCCGAGATCGTCGGCGACCTCGGCCAGCCGGTCCAGATAGCGGGGGGTCGCGACGCGTGGGCCAGCCGCCACCTCGCCCACCCGGCGAGCTGCGTCGGCGACCTGGCCGGCCGCCCCCGACGCCTCCGGCTCGTCCTCCGCGAGCAGGTCGGCGACCGCCTGGAACCGCTCGGCGATATCGGCCGCCGCCGCGGCCATCGAGACCTCCTCGGCGAGCTCGCAGAGGGCGATCAAACTGACCGCGTCGCGCACCAGGCGCTCGTCGGCGACCGCCGTGCCGCCGGCGTCCAGCAGCACGTAGCCGAGCCGTTCGCCGCCCTCGAACGCGACCAGGTACACGCGCATGCCGCCGGCCGGCTCGGCCGGGATCACCGCCGCCACCCGCTCCCCCGGCCCGGCGTGCGGCGCGGCCGCCTCGTGGGCGGCCGCCAGCTCCTGCTCCAGGCTCACGCCGGCGCGTGCTCCGGCGGCGGCCCGGCGATCCCGCTGAAGATGATGGCCGTCTCGCATTGGGCGACCGACTCGAGCACCGGGATCACCCGCAACTCGAGCCATACCCCGCGCAGCGTGCGGTTCATGGAGCATGAACTTAGCACCCACGGCCGGTCCGTCCGAACGCGTTCATACCATTTCGGCATGGGAGCAACCGTTGAACTCGTGCAGTCCGAGCGCGACCAGGCGGCGGAGGTCGAGGCATGGCGGCTACACGTTCTGCTGCAAGCCGGTTACCCGCTGCGAGTGGCCGAGCGGCTCGCCAAGAGCCGCGCCGATCTGCACGTCGCGGTCGAGATCCTCGATCGCGGCTGCACACCGCACATGGCCGCTCGGATTCTGGTCTGAAGCGCGCGCCCGGATAGCATCCCCGAGGTGAGCGCGAAGCCGGTACCGATCAGCTACGGCGACCGCCGTGTGTTCTCGGTTTCCGGCTTCAACCAGGGCATCGCCTGGTATCTGAAACGGCTGCCCGCGATCTGGGTCGAAGGCGAGATCGCCGAGCTCCGGCGAAACGACCGCTGGGGGTTCGTGTTCATCACGCTGAAGGACACCGACGGGCGGTCGACGCTGAGCGCGACCATGACCCGCCAGCGGTTCGACGCGCTGGAGCCCTCGCCTCAGGTCGGTGAGCGGGTGCACGCGCTGGGCCGCGGCGAGATCTGGGAGCGGCGCGGCGAGCTGCGGCTGGCCGTGATCAAGCTGGAGCGCTTCGGGATAGGGATGCTCCTCCAGCAGATCGAGGTGCTGCGCGCCCGGCTGGCTGCCGAGGGGCTGTTCGCCGCCGAGCGCAAGCGGCCGCTGCCGTTCCTGCCGCGGACGATCGGCCTCGTCTGCGGCAGCGACGCTGCGGCCAAGCGCGACGTGATCGAGACGGCGGAGGAACGCTACCCGCCGGCCCGCTTCCGGGTGCTCGAGGTACCGGTGCAGGGCGCCGGCGCGCCGGCACGGATCGCGGGGGCGCTGCGCCTGCTCGACGCCGACCCGGGGGTGGACGTGATCGTGCTGGCTCGGGGAGGCGGCAGCGTCGAGGATCTGCTCGCGTTCTCCGACGAGCTGGTCTGCCGGGCGGTCGCCGCCTGCTCGACGCCGGTCGTCTCGGCGATCGGCCACGAGCAGGACAGCCCGCTGGTCGACCAGGTCGCCGACGTCCGTGCCGGCACCCCCAGCCTGGCCGCCAAGCTGATCGTCCCCGACTACGCCGCCGAGACTGCCCGGCTGGACACGCTGCTGGCCAGAGCCGGCCGGGCGCTCGAGGGGAACACGGCGCGCAGCCGGCGGCTGCTCGAGCTGCTCGCCTCGCGGCCGGCCTTCCGCTCTCCAGAGACCTGGATCAGCATCCGCCGGGAGCGTCTGTGTACCGCGGCGGAAGGGCTGCGCCGGGCCGCCCCCGACCGCATCCAGCGGGAGACGCTTCGCCTCCGCCACGACCACGAGCGGCTGCGCCTCCTCGGCCCCGCGGCAACCCTGGAGCGGGGATACGCGATCGTCCAGGACTCCGCCGGCGCGGTGCTCCGCGACGCCGCCGCAACGGCGCCCAGCAAGGAGATCGCTGTCCGGCTCGGCCGGGGAGGGGTGCGGGCGACGGTGACCGAGGTGCACGAGTGACCGACGAGCCGAGCTTCGAGCAGGCCCGCGACGAGCTCGAGCAGATCGTCCGCAAGCTCGAGGACGGAAACACCACCCTGGACGAGGCGATCGGCCTCTGGGAGCGCGGCGAGCAGCTGCACGCGCTCTGCCGGGCGCAGCTCGATCAGGCCGAGGCGCGGGTGGCCGAGCTCCTGCGCCGGATGGACGACGCCGCGGACAAGCCCTGAGTCAGAGCAGCACGCCGGGTGGCTCGATCAGCCCCGGATGCTCGGCGCTGAACCGCCGCGAGCGCTCCACCGTGCGCATCCACTCGTAGTGCAGCTGTTTGGCGACGACCGGCACCGCACCGGCGCGGCGCATCCTGTCGAGCCCAGCGGCGTGGGCGTTTCCCGGCGAGGCCACCGCGTCGGCGACGACCACCACGCGCATCCCACGGTCGAGCAGTCCGAGCGCCGACTGGGCGACGCAGACGTCGGTCTCGAGGCCGGTCAGCACCACCGTGCCGCGGCCGGTCGCGGCGAACACCGGCCACACCTGGGGATCGTCCGCCAGGCCGAACACCTCCTTGCGCAGCACCGGCGCGTCGCCGACCGGCTCCGCCAGCGCCGGGTGCAGTCCGCCCCAGTCCTCTGGCGACTCGACCGTCGCGATGACCGGGATGTCGCAAAACCGGGCGCTCAGCGCCAGGAACCCGATCCGCTCGACGACGCCCGCTCGGGCATCGCCGTCGACGCGATCGAGGAAGCCCTCCTGTACGTCGACGATCGCCAGCAGCGAGTCGCCGGGGTCGACGAGCCGCCCGTTCACCCCGCGACCGCGTCGAGGTAGACGCCGCGCCGGCGCTCCTCGCGAACGAGCTGGATCGCCGCCGCCAGGGCGGCGACGCCGAGGATCACCGTCTCCAGCGCCAGCGTCGTGGCGCCGGCGATCCGCTGGTCGGCGAGCGCGCTCAGGTTGCCCAGCTTGGGCGTGTCGCGGTAGAAGCTGTAGAGCGGATGGCCGGCGAGGGCGATCGCAATGTTCAGCGGCATCATCGCCATCATGGCCAGGAACAGGTAAACGACGCGCCCGCGCAGGCTGAGATAGCCGTCGACCAGGTCGGGCCACCAGAAGACGAGCCCCGAGACGATGAATGCGATGTGCTCGACGCCGAGCGCCGCCCGGTGGGTGAGCGCGTAGTCGTAGATCGGCGGCAGGTGCACCACGTACCAGGTTGCGACCCAGACCGTGAAGGCCAGCCAGGGACGAACGGCCCGGCGCAGCCCGGGCAGCCGCTCGATGGCGACGATCATCGCCGGCGTCAGGCCGAGCAGCAGGAGCGGTGGCGCCCAGTCGGCGATCATCACGTTCTGGAGCAGGTGGAAGCTCAGCATCGACGTGAGCGCCAGGTGCTCGATCGGCGAGAGCAGCGCCACGGCCAGGACCAGCAGCCCGGCGGCGAAGGAGATCCGGCGGATACGCGGCACGGCCCGGCCGCGGCGCTCGAACGAACGCACCACAACGACGTAGTCGACGGCGAAGACGGCGATCGCAAGCGCCCACTCGGGCTCGAATGCAGGTTGCCAGGGTTGCACCACGGTACGGCTCACCTGCGAGCTTAGCGCGAGGGCATGGGGGCGGTCGGCCGGCGGCCGCGGATACGGTTCGGACCCGTGAGCCCGCGCTGATGTCAGACCCGGGGCCGACCTCCCTCACCTTCGAGCCGCTGTTCGCCGCCACCGGCGCCGTCGCAGCCGTGATCTACGCCAGGGCCGCCCGCCGCCACCACCCCGGGGCGCTGCGCGTCGCGTCCTTCAGCGCCGGGCTGCTGCTGATCGTGGTCGCCCTGAATTCCCCCCTGGAAACGCTGGCTGTGCATTACCTGCTGCTGGCGCACCTGGTCCAGAACGCGTTGATCGCCGACTGGGCGCCGCCGCTCCTCCTGCTCGGGCTGAGCCGGCCGATGTGGGCGGCTGCCTCGGCCGCGGTGCCGACGCCGCTGCACGGGCTGAGCAACCTCGGGGTGGCGCTCGTGATCTGGCTCGGCACCTGGTATCTGGTGCACCTGGCGGCGTTCTACGACTATGCGCTGCGCCATCCCAGCTGGCTGAACCTGGAACATGCGGTGCTGGTATTCGCCGGCCTCATCTTCTGGGCGCCGGTGGTTGGCGCCCGCTGGTGGGCCCGCTCGCCGGCGGTGCTCGTCCCCTACCTACTGGTGGCGTTCGTCGCGGCGTCGTTCCTGGGGCTGGCGTTCACGTTCATCCCGCACCCCTTCTACGACTACTACGTGCACGTGCCGCGCCTGGGCGGGATCTCGCCCACCGAGGACCAGAACCTGGCCGGGATCGCCATGAGCGCCGAGCAGTCGCTCATATTCCTCGGCGCGATCGCGTACATCCTGATCCTGCTCGCCGACCGCGAGCAGGACCGTGTCGAGGCTGGGGAGACCCGGCGCGAGCACGACGGCTGAGACGGTCGCCCACCCCCGGCCCAACCCGCTGAAGCGACGGGGGGATACGCGTAGCGGATCGGGCTGGGGGCTGTCTGCAGGGCGAACCTGCGCCAACGCTAACGACCGGCTCGGACGGCACTCGTGACACTTCCTTGACGGTGCCTGGCCCCTGTCAAACGTCGGCATCGGCCGCCTGGGGCCGGTTCGGCCGCGCGGTGTGACACGTTCTTGACGGAGCCTGGCACCGTAAAGGTCGGTACGGGTTTGCAGGACCGAAGCCGCCGAGGGCGAATTCCCCACCCCCGACCCACCGCAGGAGGGGACGTCACCGTGCGCCGGCACATGACATGGCTTGCCGTATGCATCGCCGCCCTGGCGCTCGTACCGCCGGCGGTCGCGGCGACTCATTACACGGTGCGGCCGGGCGACACCCTGACCGGGATCGCCCGCCGCTACCACACCACCCTGGGACGGCTGGCTCGGATGAACCACCTCCAGCCCTACGGCGTCCTTCGGATCGGAACCGTGCTGCGTGTGCCAGGGCGAGCCCACCACCACCGCCACCGCAGGCACCATCATCGCCGCAGCCACCGCCGGCAGCTGATCGTGCACGTCGTCCGGCCCGGCGAGACGCTGAGCGGAATCGCGGCCCGCCACCACATCTCGCTGACCCGGCTAGCGCGCCTGAACCACCGCCCGCCGTACGGCATCCTGGTCATCGGAACCCGCCTGCGTGTGCCCCTGGCCCGGCACGCACACCGCCGCCATCACCACACGCACCGTCACCACCACCGGCGGCACCATGGACGACATGCCGGCCGCGGCCCGGGCGCCCACTGGCGCGGCCGCCACGTGGTGCGCAGCGGCGAGACGCTCTCCGGGCTGGCCGCGCGCTACCGCACCCCGCTGCGGCGGCTGGCGCGCGCGAACCATCTGAGGATCCACGGGTTCCTGCTCGTCGGCACCGTCCTGCGGGTACCCCTGCACGGCCACCGCGGCCGTCCCCACCGCCACCACCACCGCCATCACCGGCGCCACAGTCGCTCAGCGGGCGGCGTCCCGCGCCTGCTCGACCGCTGGAGCCGGCACTACCGCATCGACCGCCGACTGGTCCGCGCAGTGGCGTGGCAGGAATCCAACTTCCGCCCCGGCCTCACCTCGTCTGCCGGCGCCTGGGGGGTGATGCAGGTGATGCCGATGACCTGGGCCTACACGGAGCAGGCGCTGATCGGCCACCGGGTCCGGCGCACCACCGGCGGCGGCATCCGGGTCGGCGTGGCCTACCTGCGCAGCCTGCTCTGGGAGTTCGGCGGCAGTGAGCGGCTGGCGGTCGCCGCCTACTACCAGGGGCCGACCTCGGTGCGCATCTTCGGCATCCTCCCCGGCAGCCGCTTCTACGTCCGCCACGTACTCTTCCTGCGCGGCCGGGTCTAGCCGGCCTCGGCTGCCGGCGCCTCGCGATCGCCGCGCACCGCCTCGGCCCGCGCATCCAGATGCCGGCGGGCGGCGATCCAGGCCGAGTCGCAGAGCGTGAACACGGACTCGTCGGCGACCCGGTAGTACGTGTTGAGGCCCGCCTTACGGCGGCTGACCAGGCCCTCGTCGGCGAGCTGCCCGAGATGCTTGGAGACGTTCGCCTGGGTGCACCCGAGCTGGTCGGCAAGATCGCCGACCGACCGTTCCTCGGCGGAGAGGATGCAGAGCAGGCGCAGCCGGGTGGGCTCAGACAGCAGCCGGAACCGCCGTGCAAGAATGGCGAGCGCCTCCTCCGGGTAGTCGTGTGGAGCGCTCATTTGCGCAAGTCTAGCGCCTGTGCAACTATATAACCAGTCAGTTGAACAGTGAACTCAGGGAGCGGTAATGATCGAAATCACGCAGTCCAACTTCCAGTCCGAGGTGCTCGACGCGGAAGTGCCCGTCGTCGTCGACCTGTGGGCCGCCTGGTGCGGTCCCTGCCGCATGGTGGCGCCGATCATCGAGGAGCTCGCCACGGACTACCAGGGCCGCATCAAGGTCGGCAAGCTGGACGTGGACGCCGAGCCCGCGCTGGCCGCCCAGTTCGGCGTCGCCAGCATTCCGACCATCCTCCTCTTCAAGGGCGGCGAGGTCGTTTCGTCGGCGGTCGGTGCCCGACCGAAGGCTGCGCTGGCCCAGGCGCTTGAGCTGGAGACCTACGCCGCCGCAGCGGCCTGACGTCACACCACGGCGGCGAGGACCTCGTCGACCGCCTCGACATCCGCCGGCACGGCCACCGTGGAGACCGACGCTGACACCGCGTCGATCGTCTTCAACCCATCGCCGGTGATGTAGGCGACCACGGTCTCGTGGTCGCCGATGTCACCGCGTTCCGCCAGCCGGCGGAGCACCGAGATAGTGACGCCGCCGGCGGTCTCGGTGAAGACGCCGGTCGTCGATGCCAGGAGCCGGATGCCGTCGACGATCTCGTCGTCGGCAGCCGACTCGATCGTCCCGCCCGTGCCGCGCGCGACCGCCAGGGCGAACACGCCGTCGGCCGGGTTGCCGATTGCAAGCGACTTGGCGATCCCGGTTGCCCGCACCGGCCGCACGTCGTCGGCCCCTTCCGCGAACGCGGTCGCGACGGGCGCGCAGCCGGCCCCCTGGGCGCCGTGCATGATCGGGTCGGCCCCGGGGTCGATCAGCCCCGCCCCTCTGCCCTCGCGGAAGCCCTGCAGGATCTTGCAGTAAAGCGACCCCGACGCGATCGGGACGACCACCCGGTCGGGCGCCCGCCAGCCGAGCTGTTCGGCGGTCTCGAGCGCGATCGTCTTCGAGCCCTCCGAGTAATAGGCCCGCATGTTCACGTTGACGAATGCCCACGGCCGCTCGTAGGCCAGCTCCGAGCAGAGCCGGTTGACGTCGTCGTACGATCCTTCGACGGCGAAGACGGTGCTGCCGTAGGCCGCCGCCGCCACGATCTTCTCCCGCTCCAGATCGGCGGGCACGAAGATATAGGTGGGCAGGCCGAGCGCCGCGCCGGCGGCGGCCGTTGCGCCGGCCAGGTTGCCCGTGGATGCGCAGGCCAGCGCCTCGAAGCCAAGCTCGCGGGCCTTGGCGGCGGCGATCGCGACCACCCGGTCCTTGAAGGAGTGGGTGGGGTTGGACGTCTCGGTCTTGACGTATAGCCGGCAGCCGAGGCCCAGCGCTTCGGCCAGCCGCGGCGCCGGGACGAGCGGCGACATGCCGACTGGCAGCCCCTCCCGGGGAGCGTCGACCGGCAGGAAGTCGCGGTAGCGCCACAGCGTTTGCGGCCCCGCGGCTACCGCGTCACGACTCACCGGATCGTCGATCCCGTCGTATGCGACCTCGAGCGGCCCGAAGCAGCGGGCGCAGGCAAAGAGCGCCTCCAGCGGGTAGCGGGCTGAACAGCCCTTGCAAACGAGCGAGCTGGCCTTCATGTGTTCGATCCCCTGGGTTCGGGCCGCGGTCGGCGCGCCGCCGGGCCGGTTCACATCTGCCGGAGCCGGAGCTCCGCCGGATTTGGCACCGCTCTCGCGCCGGCCGGCGCGAGATGGTTGCCGAGGCTTCACAGGGCCGGTCCCTCCGCCTCTCTGGATGCGATGCGCCGGGGATCGCCCCGGCCAGTCCGCACGTGTTCCTGCTTCGGATGGTAGAGCGGCCGGACGGCCGCCGTCAACGCGGAGCCGTCTGCCCGCTCAGGCCGCCGCCTCGGCGGGGACGGCCGCGACCGTGACGCCCGCCAGGGCGGCCAGACGGGCGTCCGACTGCGCGGCGGCCCAGTCCGAGAAGCGCCCGTCGGCCGGCCGCTCGGCGGCATAGGCGCGGACGATCCGCTCGACGACGTACTTGATGCCGTCGGCCGGAAGCGCCTTGCTGGAGACCCGCCGGCCGAAGCCCGCGTCCTCCCCCAGATGCCCGCCGATGTGCAGGATGAACCCCTGGACGCGCGAGCCGTCCTCCATCCGGGCGATACCGCCCTGCAGCCCGATGTCGGCGATCTGATACTGCGCGCAGGCGTTGGGGCAGCCGTTCAGGTTGATCCGCAGGGACCCGGCGATGTCGCCCACACGCCGCTCCAGGTGCGCGATCAGCTCGGCCGCCCGGTCCTTCGTCTCGACGATGGCCAGCTTGCAGAACTGCATGCCCGTGCAGGAGATGACGCCGCGGCGGAAGGTCGACGCCTGGGTCGGCAGGCCGATGTCGGCCAGCGACGCCGCGGCCTCCTCCACATGGCGGTCGGGGACATCGAGCACGACGATGTTCTGCCGGTTGGTGCAGCGAAGCGCGCCCGAGCCGAAGCGATCGGCGATGTCGGCGGCGCCGATCATCTGCTCGGCCGTGAAGCGGCCGCGAAGCGTGCTCCCGCCCAGGTAGTAGAGCCCCGGCTCCAGCTGCGGATGGACGCCCAGGTGGTCGCGGTGGGGATCGACCGGCTCCGCCGGCTCGACCGATATCGGGAGGCTGCGGCCGACCCGCCGCTCAACCTCGCTTCGCAGCCGCTCCACCCCCCACTCGTCGACCAGGAACTTGATCCGCGCCCGAGTGCGCTTGGTGCGCTTGCCCTCGTCGCGGAAGATCTCGGTGATCGCCGCGCACACCTCGACCGCCTCCTCCGACCGCACGAAGACGTCCAGCCGCCGGCCCATGCGGGCGGACGCACCGAGGCCGCCGCCCACCCAGACGTCATAGCCGGCGACGCCGTCCTTCTCGACCGCCACCAGGCCGATGTCGTTGATCTCATGCTGGGCGCAGCGGTGCAGGCAGCCCGAGACCGACACCTTGAACTTGCGCGGGAGGTTTGAGAACCGCCTGTCGCCGACGAACGTCCGCTCCAGCTCGGCGATCAGCGGCCGCGAGTCGATCAGCTCGTGGCCGTCGACGCCGGCCAGCGGGCAGCCGACGACGTTCCGCCAGACGTCACCGCAGGCCTGCGTGAAGGACAGGCCGACGGCGTTCAGCTCGTCCAGGACAACCGGCAGATCCTCGATGGTCAGCCAGTGCAGCTGGATGTTCTGGCGCGTCGTGATGTCACCCATGCCCCGCCCGTAGCGCTCGGCGAGCCGGCCGATCGTCCGCAACTGTTCGGCGCTGACGACGCCGCCGGGGAACTTGATCCGCAGCATGAAGTAGCCGTCCGTGTCCTCGGAGGGCCCGGGCAGGCCGGATTCCGCTGAGGCCTCGGCGCGCTGCGTGTAGATGCCGTACCAGCGGAAGAGCGCGAGGTCATCGGGCTCGATCGCGTCGAAGCCGAGGCCCGCGTAGCGGTAGATGTCGGCGAGCACGTCGAGGCCGTCCTTGCGGGCCTTGATGTGCTCGATGGCGGGCAGCTTGACTGCGGTCTCGGACATATGCGGGCTCCTCGTCGAGGCGATCGGATCTGGCGCCCGAGCATAGCGAAGTTTGGATCCAAACACCAAGACTTAGGATACATCCGAGCCGATGGTTGGATTCGCCTGGCTGGTAGCATCAACGACATGGCGCAACGCGTCACGACCAGCCCCAGCCGCGCCGACGAGCTCGCCCACGACCTGCAGGTGGAGATCATCACCGGCCGGATCCCGATGGGCACGCGGCTGCGCCAGGAGGACCTGGCCGCCCGCTTCGGCGTCAGCCGGACGCCGATCCGGGAGGCGCTGCGCCAGCTCCAGGCGATCGGCCTGGTCGAGCAGCTCGGCCACCGCGGCGCGCTCGTCCGCTCGTTCTCACCGGATGAGTGCCGAAACGTCTTTCTCGTCCGCGCCGAGCTGGAGGGCCTGGCGGCCGACCGGGCGGCCGGACGCCTGACCACCTACGACGTGGGCGACCTACAGACGGCCCAGGCGCTGCTGCGCACGGGCCATCGCCTGCATGGCGACCTGGAGCCAGGCGACCAGGCGGCGCGCGACATCCTCTGCGAGCAGTGGTCGCATGCCAACGAGCTGTTCCACAACGTCATCCTGGCGGCCGCAAATTGCCCGCCGCTCCGCGACACCGTCCAGCAGCTGGCAAACCGGGTGCCGCGCAGCCTGGCCTGGCAGACGTTCGGCGACGACCCCGGGATCATCCCGCGCAGCGCCGACGATCACGACCGGATCGTCGAGGCGCTGCTGAAGCCGGATCCGCGCCGCGCGCGGCGGCTCCTGCGAACGCACGTCATCGAGACCGGCGAGACGCTCGCCCGCTGGCTGGAGCGTCACGCCCGCTGACGCGGGCGGGGCTGCAGGTCAGGGCACGCGGGCGGCGACGAACGGGCCCTCGCTGGAGAGCGAGGAGAACTGGACGACGGTGCCCGTGTGCGGCGCGTGGATGAAGGTACCGCCGCCGACGTAGATGCCGACGTGGCCGAGGCCGTAGAAGAACACCAGGTCGCCCGGCTCGAGGTCGCTCGTAGGCACGTGCGGCAGCATGTCGTACTGGGCGGCGGCGTTGTGCGGCAGCGAGACGCCGAGCTGGGCGTACACGTACATGACCAGCCCCGAGCAGTCGAAGCCGCTGGGGCTGGCACCGCCCCAGACGTAGGGGACGCCGAGGTAGCGCTCCGCGATCGCCACCGCCTGGCCGCCGAGCGTGCTGGACGGCGGTGCGGGCAGGTTGACGCTGCCGCCGCCGCCGCTCGAGCCTGCGCTGCTGGTCGCCGCAGCCCTGGCGGCGGCGGCCGCCGCCGCTGCGGCCTGGGCGTCCATGATGTGCTGGATGCGCGCGCTCAGGTGCGCCTTGTACGCCTTCGCGGCGACGAGGCTGGCCAGCGCCCGCTGCTTGGCGCGGTTGGCCGCCCGGTCGTCGCGGCGCAGCTTGACCGTCTGGTCGTGCAGACGCGCCGCCTGCCCGCGCACCTGGGCGCGGTAGTGGGTGACCTCCTGGACGAGATCCTTGTCGGTGGCGTTCGCCCGTTGCAACAGCTGCACCTGAGTCACCAGGTCGCTGAACGAGCCGGCGCCGAGCACGTAGACGAGCGGATCCTGCCCCTGCGATTTATACGAGCGGTCGAGCGTTATGGCCAGCTGCGCCTGCGCCGCCTTCAGGTTCGCGCGGGCGACGCGAAGCTGCACCCGCGTGTTGTGCAGGTCGCGGCGCGTCTTCAGGTACCGGGCGTGCACGCGGTCATAGGCCTGGACGCGGCGCTCCGAGGCCGCGTAGAGCTGGTTGATGTGCGCCTGGGCGGCGCGCACCTGGGCGCGCAGCGACGAAACGGAGGTCGCCGACGCCGGCTCGACCGACAATGCGGTGAACGTGACGAGGAGCAGCGTCAGCGGGATGAAGAGGCTGGCTCGGGTTCGGCGCGTCATGGGTTTGCGCGCTCTGCCACGGCAGACATGGGGGGAGACGCTACCACGGGCATCGGCGGTCGGCGGCACACGCTACAGGCGCCAAACGAATCCTTTACATGCGCCTTCGAGCGCTTCCAGACGGCTGCGGAGCGCTGATCGTCTCAAGCATACTCCACTTTATCAGTGGAGTTAGTGGTCTAGATGCCCGTTTGGAGATGCCGCGAGCTCGCCGCCGAGCCTGATCGAGCGCACCGGCGCCCGCTCAAACGAGGCCGCGGCGGAGCGCACGCAGGACCCTGTGTCGGCAAACAGGGCGTCGAGTGGGATGGCAAAGGCGACGGCGATCCTCTCCGCCGTCCGCATACGAGGCTCCGAGCGCTCGTGGAGGATGTTCCAGACTCCCTGGGCGGAGAGCTCCAGGTGATCGGCCAGCTCTCGCTGGCTGATGTCGTGCAGGCCGGCCAGGTGGCGCAGGTTGACGCCGATCCGGCTTCGCTGGTCGCCGCGGCGGGAGCCTCGACGCTTGTCAGTTGACAGATCCATGTTCCGATCATACCCTATTCTCAACTTTGTCGATAGGTAAAGGAGTCCTCTTGAAGAAATTCCAAGTTCTTGCTCTGGGCCTCACAGCAGTCGCTCTTGCGGTGCTGGCGGCGGCCTGCGGCAGCAGTTCCAGTGCGTCATCGAACAAGGACAAGGTGAACCTGGTCGCGTACTCGACGCCTGAGCCGGTGTACGCGAAGCTGATTCCGGCGTTCGAGAAGACGTCGGCCGGGAAGGGCGTCAGCTTCACGCAGTCCTATGGCTCGTCCGGCGACCAGAGCCGGGCGGTCGCCGCCGGCCAGCCGGCGGACGTCGTCCACTTCGCGCTGGCGCCCGACATCGAGCGCCTGGTCGAATCGAAGCTGGTCAGCTCGAACTGGGACCAGAACAAGTACAACGGCATCGTTGCCAACTCGCTCATCGTGTTCGTCGTGCGGCCCGGCAACCCCAAGCACATCACCACCTGGAACGACCTGACCAAGCCAGGCGTCTCGGTGATCACGCCGAACCCGTTCACGTCCGGTGGCGCCCGCTGGAACATCATGGCGGCGTACGGCGCCCAGCTGAAGGAGGGCAAGACGCCGGCCCAGGCCGAGGCCTACCTGAACACGCTGTTCCATCACGTCGCCGTTCAGGACGACAAGGCCAGTGCCGCCCTGCAGACGTTCACGGGCGGTAAGGGGGACGTGCTGATCTCCTACGAGCAGGACGCGCTGCTGGCCAAGCAGTCCGGGGCGAACATCGACATCGTCTACCCCCCGCAGACGATCCTGGTCCAGACGCCGCTGGCGACGACGATCAAGTCCTCTGCGGCCGGCCAGGCGTTCGCCAAGTGGCTGTGGACTCCGCCGGCGCAGACGATCATGGCCGAGAACGGCTACCGGTCGGTGGTTCCGTCGGTGGCGGCCAAGTTCACGACCCTCTACCCCACGCCTCCCACGGTCTTCACGATCGACGACCTGGGCGGATGGGACAGCGCCATGACCAAGTTCTTCGATCCGACGAACAGTGTCATGCAGAAGATCGAGTCCAACCTCGGGGTGTCGACTGGTGGCTAGCGAGGCCATTCCGGCCCCCCGTCGCAGCATCCTCGGCGCGGCACCTTCGGGTGTCGCGCCGGGGATCGCGATCACCTACCTGAGCCTGATCGTGCTGCTGCCGCTGGCAGCACTGCTCTGGGTGTCGACCGGCTACGGGTGGGATCAGTTCAAGGAGGCGGTGACGGCTCCCGACGCGGTCGCCGCCCTCAAGCTGACCTTCGGCGCCGCGTTCGCCGTGGTAGCCATCAACGGATTTTTCGGGACGATCGTCGCGTGGGTGCTGGTGCGCGACGAGTTCGTCGGCAAGCGGTTCCTGAACGCGGTCATCGACCTGCCGTTCGCACTGCCGACGATCGTCGCCGGCCTGACGCTGCTCACGCTCTACGGGCCGCAGTCGCCGATCGACCTCAACCTCGCCTACACGCGCAAGGCGGTGATCCTGGCCCTCCTGTTCGAGACGATGCCGTTCGTCATCCGCAGCGTGCAGCCGGTGCTGCTCGAGATGGAGCGCGACATGGAGGAGGCCGCCGCGTCGCTGGGCGCCAACCGGCTGACCACGTTCCGGCGGATCATCCTGCCGACGCTGATGCCGGCGATCCTCTCCGGCGGGACGCTGGCATTTGCCCGGGCGATCGGCGAGTATGGCTCGGTCGTCCTCCTGTCGGGCAACGTGCCGTTCCACACCGAGGTCGCCTCCGTGCACATCAAGAGCCAGATCGAGAGCGACTACACGGCCGGCGCTGCCGCCCTTTCGCTGGTCCTGCTGGGGGTGTCGCTGCTGGTGCTGCTGACCATGAGCTACCTGCAGCGAAGGGGGCTTCGGCATGCTCGCTAGGTACGGACTTCGCGTGGTCGCGCTGGGCTACCTGGCGATGCTTCTGCTGGTTCCGGTCGGCATGATCGTCTACCACACGTTCTCGTCCTACGGCGTCGGGCCGGTATGGAACGCGATGACCCAGCCGGACGCGATTGCCGCCCTCGAGCTGACGCTCAAGGTGGCGCTGATCGCGGTGCCCCTGAACACCGTCTTCGGGATCGTCTTCGCGCTCATGATGGTGCGTTCCAACATTCCCGGGAAGGCGTTCCTGAACGCGCTCGTCGACCTGCCGTTCGCCGTCTCGCCGGTGGTCGTCGGCTTCACGCTGATCCTCGTCTACGGCCAGAACGGCTGGTTCGGCCAGTGGTTCGTCGACCACGGCTATCCGATCATCTTCTCGACCCCGGGCATCGTGCTGGCGACCATCTTCGTGTCGCTGCCGTTCGTCGCTCGCGAGGTGATCCCGGTGCTCCGGGAGATCGGGACCGAGCAGGAAGAGGCGGCGACGACGATTGGCGCCACCGGCTGGCAGACCTTCTGGCGGATCACGCTGCCCTCGATCCGCTGGGGCGTTGTCTACGGCATCGTGCTCACGACGGCCCGCGCGATCGGCGAGTTCGGGGCCGTGGCGGTAGTCTCGGGATCGGTGATCGGACAGACGCAGACGCTCACCCTGACCGTCGACTCGGCCTACACCAACTTCAACCCGGTCGGCGCCTACGCGGCCGCCCTCGAGCTGGCGGCGATCGCCATGTGCACCCTGTTCGTCATGAACCTGATCAAACCCCGGAGGAAGACCTGATGGCCATCTCGGTACGCGGAGTCAGCAAGCACTTCGGCGATTTCAGCGCACTCTCGACCATCGACCTGGAAGTCGAGAACGGCTCCCTGACCGCGCTACTGGGTCCCAGCGGAAGCGGCAAGTCGACGCTCCTGCGCGTGATCGCGGGGCTCGAGAAGGGCGACACCGGCTCGGTCTTCATCTCTGGGCAGGACGCGACGAAGGTGCCGGCGCATCGGCGCGAGGTGGGCTTCGTGTTCCAGCACTACGCCGCCTTCAAGCACATGACGGTGGCCAAGAACATCGCCTTCGGGCTGGAGATCCGCAAACGGCCGAAGGCCGAGATCAAGCAGCGGGTGGCCGACCTGATCAGCCTCGTCCAGCTGGACGGGTTCGGCGACCGCTACCCGTCACAGCTCTCCGGCGGCCAGCGCCAGCGCATGGCGCTCGCCCGCGCCCTGGCGGTCGAGCCCGAGGTGCTGCTGCTGGACGAGCCGTTCGGCGCCCTCGACGCGCGGGTCCGCAAGGATTTGCGCGACTGGCTCCGCCGGCTGCACGACGAGGTGCACGTGACCACGGTGTTCGTGACCCACGACCAGGAGGAGGCGATGGAGGTCGCCGACAAGATCGTGGTGATGAACCATGGCCGGATCGAGCAGATCGGTGCGCCCGAGGACGTGTACGAGCACCCGGCCAACGAGTTCGTGATGGGCTTCATGGGCCGCGTCAACCGGATCGGAAACGCGCTCGTGCGCCCCCACGACATCGAGATCCGCCTGGAGCCGAACGGCGTCACCCGCGAGGCGCGGGTGGAGCGGGTGGTCGCCCTCGGGTTCGAGGTGCGGGTGGAGCTGGTGCTGCCGGACGGCAGCCCGGTCTCGGCGCAGATCACCCGCGACGAGTCGAAGCGGCTGCGGCTGGCGCCGGGTGACGCCGTCTACGTGCGGCCGAGTGCGTCCCGCGTGTTCGCCGGCGTCTGACGCCGCTCAGCGGGCGGTCAGGTTGCGCCACGCCGCCTGCCACTGCCCGGCGGGGACGCAGTCGCGCTTGCCGGCTCCGCAGTCGCGCTGCGGCCCCTTCCAGAAGGCGAGCCGGGAGAGGTACCCGCCGTCGGTCACATGATTGGCGGTGCAGTAGCCCGGGTCGAGCTCGTCGAGATACGCGCACGCGTGGGAGTTGGCCGGCGCGGCGGCCAGCGCGAAGGCGGTATGGCCCTGAACGATCGGCGTCGCAACGTAGGCGAGCCACCGCAGCATGCAATTCGGGTGGACGGCGTGTGCGGACATCATCCAGCTGATCGCCCAGGCGGTGGCGCCCTCGGTGGGAACCAGGGCGCGCACGTGCTGTCCCTTGGCGTGGAGGCGCCGCACCTGGGCCGGCCAGGTGTCGCCGAGGGCCACGGTACCCCGCTGGAAGGCACGGACCTCGGAGTACGGATCCGTCCAGTACAGGCCGACGTCGGCATGCTGGCGGGCGAGCAGCCCGGTGGCCGCTGCGAACTGCGCTTCCGTCAGCTCGTAGGGGTCGGAGATCCCCAGCGACGGCCGCGCCGACTTCAGGTAGAGGGCGGCGCCGGCGATCGACATCGGGCTGTCATGGATGGCGATCTCGCCCGGGTACGCGGACCCGTTGTAGACCACCGCCCAGCTGCGCGGCGCCGGCTTGACCAGCCCCGGGTTGTAGGCCAGAAGCTGCGCCGCCCACGCCTCCGGGACGCCGTAGCGGAGGCCGCCGGCGGAGTCCTGCGGCAGATTCTGGAGCAGGGGTGCGAGGTCGTGGTATTCCGGGATGAGGTCGGTGTCCAGAGGCGCGACCGCCCCGGCGGCGATCAGCCGCGTCCCGACGTTCCCGGTTGCCGAGATCCCGTCGTCGCTGCCTGAGGCAAGCAGGCCCGCCGACCGGCCGGCTCCGCGGGCCGGGGTCACGGTGACCCGGCAACCGGTCTGCGCCTGAAACGGCCGCACCACGCTGGCGGGGAGCGAGCCGGGGACGGCGAGCAGCCGAAGCGCTCGCTCCGGCCGGCCGAGATGGGTCCGCATGCCGGACACGGAGGGTCGGGGGGTGCTGCCGGAGCCGTCGCTCGACGACGAGCCGTTGCACCCCGAGACAGCCGCCAGCACAACCGCCGCGGCGGCAATGCCTGCCGACCATCGCCTCGTCATCACCCGCAGGTCATGCCCGCGTCGCCGCCGGCTCAGCCTCCGGTCGCCGCGACAAGGCTCTCCTCCAGCCGGTCGAGCCCGGCCTCCAGATCCTCATCGGAAGCGTTGAGCGGGACGAGGATGCGAAGCACGTTGTCGTAGATGCCAGTCTTGAGCAGGATCAGACCGCGTTCCAGCGCACCGGCCACGGTGGCGGCCGCGATCGCGGATGCCGGCTGCTTGCCCTGGCGATCCTCGACGAGCTCCATCGCCACCATCGGCCCCAGCCCGCGCACCTCGCCGATGGCGTCGATACGGGTCGCCATGTCCTGCAGGCGCGCGGTGATGCGCTCGCCGCAGGCGACGGCCTGGGCCAGGAACGCCGGGTCGGAGATCGCCTTGATCGACTCGATCGCCGCCGCGCAGGCGACCGGGTTGCCGCCATAGGTCGAGCCGAGCCCGCCCGGATGCACCGAATCGATCACCTCCGCCCGCCCGATCACGCCCGCCAGCGGCATGCCGGAGGCGAGCGACTTTCCGACGGTCATCAGGTCGGGCACCACGCCGGCGTGCTCGATCGCCCAGAGCTTGCCGGTGCGCCCCATCCCCGCCTGCACCTCGTCGTCGATGTAGAGGATCCCGTGCTCCTCGCAGACCGCCTTCAGGCCGCGGATGAACTCGGCCGGCATGACGGTGAAGCCGCCCTCGCCCTGCACCGGCTCGAGGATCACCGCCGCCACCGACTGCGGGTCGATGTGGGCCTTGAACATGAACTGCAGCCCGTCCAGCGCATCCTCGGTCGTGATGCCGCGGTATGGATACGGCGCCGGCGCCCGGTAGACCTCCGGCGCATAGGGCCCCATGAACTTCTTGTAGACGAGCTTGGAGGTGAGCGTCATCGTCAGCAGCGTCCGGCCGTGGAAACCGCGGTCGAACGTGATCACCGCCTGCCGGCCGCTGTGATAACGGGCGATCTTGACGGCGTTCTCGACCGCCTCGGCGCCCGAGTTGATGAGGAGCGCCTTCTTTGCATGGTCTCCCGGGGTGCACTCGCAGAGCATCCGGCAGACGTCCAGGTAGGGCTGGTATCCGGCGACCGGGAAGCACGCGTGCAGCAGTGCGTCCGCCTGCTCCTTGATCGCCGCCACGACCGCGTCCGGCGTGTGGCCCAGGTTGAGCACGCCGATCCCGCCGGCGAAGTCGATGTACTCCTTGCCGTCGACGTCGACCAGGCGGGCACCGTGCGCGTGGCTGGCGAAGATCGGCTGGATGGAGACGCCTCGCGCGACGTACTGGTCGCGCTCGGCGCGCAGTGAATCGGTGCGTGAGCCCGAGATCGAGACGGCCATGCGAGCACCTCCGGTTGGCAGACGAGCTTTTCGCCTACGAGTATAAGCGGATGGCCGAAATCGGGCGTGGGAGCCCTGCTAGCATTGGCCGGTCCGTCCAACACGGACCTCGCATTTCAGCCGAAAGGACCGGAATGACCGTCTCCGACGCTCGCCACCTGCAGGACCTCGCGAAGAGCCATCTGCTGATGCACTTCACCCGGCACGGCTCGTACCAGACGGAGGACATCCCGATCATCACCCACGGCGAGGGGTGTTGGATCTACGACTCGACCGGCAAGCGCTTCTTCGACGGTCTCTCCGGCCTCTTCTGCACCCAGATCGGCTACAGCTTCGGCGAGGAGCTGGGCGAGGCGGCGGCCCGCCAGATGGCCGAGCTGCCGTTCTACACCAACTGGAGCTACGCCCATCCGCGGGCGATCGAGCTCTCCGCCGAGGTCGCCTCGCTGGCGCCCGGCGATCTCAACCGGACGTTCTTCGTGTCCGGCGGGTCGGAGGCCAACGAGTCGATCATCAAGCTGGTCAAGCAGTACCACCAGCTGCACGGGGCCCGCAACCGGTACAAGATGATCGCCCGCCGGATCGCCTACCACGGCACGACCCACGGCGCGCTCTCGCTGACCGGGATCTCGTCCCTGAGGGCACCGTTCGAGCCGCTGATGGCCGGCGTCCGGCACGTGTCCAACACGAACCGCTACCACCGTCCGGGCGGCGAGAGCGAGGCCGAGTTCACCGCCTTCCTGCTGGAGGAGCTGCGTGAGGTGATCGAGCAGGAGGGGCCGGAGTCGATCGCCGCGGTCTTCATGGAGCCGGTGCAGAACTCGGGCGGCACGTTCACGCCCCCGGAGGGCTACTTCCCCGGCGTCCGCAGCATCTGCGACGAGTACGGGATCCTGCTGGTCGCCGACGAGGTGATCTGCGCGTTCGGCCGGCTCGGGCACTGGTTCGCGTCCGAGCGCTACGACATCCGCCCCGACGTCGTCACCTTTGCCAAGGGCATCGGATCGGCCCACGTGCCGCTGGGCGGCGTGCTGATGACCGACCGGGTCGCGGCGCCGTTCCTGGAGGGCAACACCGTCTTCAACCACGGAATCACCTACGGCGGCCACCCGGTTTCCTGCGCGGTGGCGCTGAAGAACCTCGAGGTCATGAAGCGCGAGAAGGTGCTCGAGAACGTGCGCGCGAACGAGCCGTACTTCCGCGGCGTGCTCGAGAAGCTGGGCGAGAAGCCGATCGTCGGCGACGTCCGCGGGGCCGGCTACTTCATGTCGCTGGAGCTGGTCAAGGACAAGGAGACGAAGGAGACGTTCAGCGATGCCGAGTGCGAGCACCTGCTGCGCGGGTTCCTGTCGCGTCGCCTCTACGAGACCGGCCTGATCTGCCGCGCGGACGACCGCGGCGACCCGGTGATCCAGCTGTCGCCGCCGCTGATCGCAACCCGCGACGACCTGGATTACATCCACGACGTGCTCGACACGGTGCTGGACGAGGCCTGGGACGAGATGCACAAGCAGCCGTCCGACGCGAACGGCCAGAGCCGGCAGACGCCGTCCAATCGCGAGGCCATGCGCGGCTAGTCCGCGCACCCGACGTTGCTGAACGTCGCCGACATCCTGGAGATCCGCGAGCTCGAGCTGCGACTGGGCGGCGGCGCCGGCGCCGTCCAGAACCCGGTCCGCTGGGTGCACACCTCGGAGCTCGACGACCCGACGCCATGGCTGCGCGGCGGCGAGCTCCTGCTCACCGTCGGCATGCCGATGCGCGACGACCCGGCCGGCTTCGTGCGCCTGCTCGCGACCAGCGGCCTGGCCGGCCTCGGCCTCGGCCTGGGCTTCGGCTTCGACGACCTGCCGGAGGCGGCGGCCGAGCTGGCGGACCGGCTCGCCTTCCCGGTCTTCACCATCCCCTACCACGTCCCGTTCATCGCCATCACCGAGGCCGTGTTCACCCGCCTCTCGGACGAACGGGTCGCCGAGGCGGAGCGGCGGCTGGCGGGCGATCTGGTGGAGTCGGCGCTGTCCGGTGAGCTGGCCGGGCGCGAGCTCCGCCGCCGCGGCCGGGCGTTCGGGCTGACCGGGGGCGGGCTGACGTTCGTCGGCCTGCGGCCGGACAAGGCTGGGTCGGCCGCGCTCACCCACCTCCTCGAGGCGGCCGGCGGGCACGGGCCGGCGGGCGTCCGCGACGGCGCCGTGGCGGTGCTCGTGGAAGCCGCCGACGACGGGGCGGCGGAGCGGCGGGCAGCCGACCTGCTGGCAGCGACGGGTGCCTCCGGCGCCGGCGTCGGCCGCGTTCGCAGCGACGCCGGCGATTTGCCGCGGGCATTTCAGGAGGCGGTCTATGCGCTGGAAGCGCGTCCCGCGAACGGCGCCCCGGCCGTCGCGACCTATCGCGACCTGGGGTCGATCCAGCTGCTGCTCGGACTCCACGATGAGGAAGGGATTGCGCTCTACTGCGACGCCGTCCTGGGCCGCCTGGTCGCCCATGACGATCGCACCGGGTCGGCGCTCGCCGAGTCGCTGCGCGCCTATATCGAGGCGAACGGCCGCTGGGCCGAGGCGGCGGCCAGCCTGGGGGTGCACCGGCACACGCTGCGCTACCGGATGCGCAAGGTCGAAGAGCTGACCGGGCGCAACCCGGCCGACGCCGCCGACCGGTTGGAGCTGTGGCTGGCGCTCCGCGCACACGAGTTGACCGAGGTCAGGCCGTGACCCGAGTCGCGGTGGTCGGCGCGGCGGGCATCATCGGCCCGGCCATCGTCGCCACTCTCGCCGAGCAGGAGGGCGTCGAGGAGATCCGCTGTCTCGACCTGGACGAGCAGCGCGCCAGGGCCGTGGCCGAAGAGCACGGCGGCGGGCGGGCCACCTCCGGTCACGTGGACATTCGCGACCCGGAGTCGGCCGAAGCGGCACTGGCGGGTGCCGGACTGCTCCTGAACACCGCCGCCTACCGCGTCAACCTGGAGGCGATGGAGGCGGCGCTGGCCGCCGGCGCCCACTACCTCGACCTGGGCGGGCTCTTCCACCTCACCAGGCGCCAGTTGGAGCTGGACTCGCGGTTTCGCGACGCCGGCCTGCTGGCGGTGCTCGGCATGGGCTCGACGCCGGGCAAGACGAACGTCATGGCGGCCCGTGCGGCCGAGCTCCTGGGAGGCTCCGCCGACAGGTTCGTGGTCGCCGCCGCGGGCCGCGACCCCGACCCGCCGCCGGGGCCGCTGGTTGCGCCCTACGCGGTGGAGACGATCCTCGACGAGCTCTCGATGCCGACGCCGGTCGTCCGCGCCGGTAAGGTCGAGTTCCTCGACCCGATGACCGACGCCGGCGTGGTCGAGTTCGGCGAGCCGGTCGGGCCGGCGGCCACGATCTACACGATCCACTCCGAGCAGGCGACCTTCCCGGCCAGCTTCGGCGCACAGGAGGTGAGCTTCCAGCTGTCGCTGAATCCCGCCTTCCTCGACCGCATCCGCCTGCTCACCGACCTCGGCCTGGCCTCGACGGAGGACGTCGCGGTGAACGGCACGACCGTCGTGCCCCGGCGTGTGCTGCTCGCCCTCCTGGCCCGGCTGCCCAGGACGAGTCCGAGCCGGCGGGCGTTCGGCCTGCACCGGGTCGAGGCGTCGGGGCCGGCCGGTGCGGCGGTCGTCGAGTGCCTGACCGAGCCGGTCGAGCGGCTCGCCTTCGGCGGCGGCGTCCTCTCCACCGCGTGCCCGCCTGCCGTGGTGGCCGGGATGATCTGCCGCGGCGAGCTGGCCGGCCGCTCCGGCGTCCTGCCCAGCGAGCGGGCCGTGCCGTTCGGGCCGCTCTTCGATCGGCTCGCGGCCTACGGGGTCTCGGTGCGGGAGGAGCTGCGCGCCGAGCCCGCGCATGACCGGACTACGGCCGAGTGCAGCAATTCCGTCCCAGAAGCGCACCGTGAATAGGAGGGGTCAGACCCCTTTATTCACCGGACCGCATAAAGGGGTCTGACCCCGTTTATTCACCCGAAGAGCGTTGCCGCGGCGCCGACCAGGAGCGCCCCCGCCCACAGGCGGTCGACGTCGATCCAGCTCGAGCGCAGAATCCCCACGCCGACGACCTCGAAGACGAGCACGGCGACCAGCGCCGCCACCGCCACCATCGCCGCCGTGTGCACCGCCGTCACCGCCAGCGTCGTCTCCACTCCGCCCGGCGTGAAGAGGTCGTCGGCGCCGCTGACCGACGCGCCGACCAGAAACGGCAGCAGCATCAGGCCGGCGCCGTGGGCGCTCGCCATCAGGAACGACCACAGCGCCAGCTCGGCGCGGCCGAGCCGGAAGCCGACCCAGCGCAGATGACGCCGGCGGATCAGCTTCCACAGTGCGAAGGCGACCAGCGCGGCGGCGCCGGCGACGCGCATCGCTCCGGGCGACACCGCGCTGGACAGCCCCTCGACCACCACCACCGCAAGCGCGATCGCGGCCGCGTGCCCGGCTGCGATCGGCCCGAAGGCGCCCCACAGCACCCGCCGCGACCCCTCCTGCAGCGCCAGCGCGACTGCGAAGAGCCACCCCATTGCCGGATTGAGCCCGTGGAAGGCTCCCAACCCAGCGATCCCGGCAAGGTCGCCCGTGCTCACGGATAGCAGAACGAGTCGGACGACGAATCGCCGCCCTCGAGGCGGATCTGGTGCGGCACCCGGCCGTCGAACCCGGTCGCCAGGAAGCCCTGGTCGAGGGTCATCTCGCCGGCCTCGGAGACGTCCAGCTTGGCCACCCACCCGTCCAGGCCCTCGGGATAGAACTGCCTGTCCCAGGACGTGTAGAGGCCGTTTGAGACGTACACGCGCCGGCCGTCCCGGCTCAGCTCGACCATCTGCGGGGCGCCCAGAAGCGGCGAGCCCGTCAGCGGATGCGTCTCGCGCGAGACGATTCCGCCCAGCCGCACCTTGCCGTTCAGCCGCGGCTTGTGGGGGTCACTCACGTCGTACTGCAGGAAGTCCCCGGTGCCCCAGCAGGAGATGTACAGATAGCGGTCGTCCAGCGACAGGTTGATGTCGGTCACGAGCGGCGGCACGGCCCCGAACCCGGCCAGCAGCGGCGGCAGCAGCTCGGCCTCGGCCGGCTCGGCCGGAATCGTGATCACCTTCTCGATCTTCCAGTCGCCGTTGTCGCGATGCCACAGCCAGACCGACGCCGAGAGGTCCTCCACCGACACGACGACGCCGACGAACCCGTAGGTGCGACGGGGGTCGTGCGCCGGGCGCAACTCGAGCACCATCTGGTGCTCATCGCCCAGGTCGAGCTGCTGCAGATGGCGCCGCTTGCGCAGGTCCCAGACGTGCATCGCATGCCCGTACTCGCGGCCCAGGAGCTTCTCCGGGACGACGCCGTTCTCGAACATCGACGGCGTCCCCCACTCGCTGGTCAGCAGGGTGTCGTGGCCGAGGTGCCACCAGAAGTCGTAGGAGAAGCGCTGCGGGCCGCGCTCGACCTCCCAGGCTCCCAACGGGTCGAACGACTCGCAGTCGAGGAGCAGGACGCCGCCGCCTTCATCGGGGCCGTTCGAGCCGCCCAGCGCCGAGACGTAGATGGCGTCCGGCCCGCAGTGGGTGGTGTGCGGCCGGGAGTAGCCGGTGCGGTGCTTCAGCTCGTTGGCCTCGATCGTCCTGACGATCGCCGGCTGCCGCGGGTCCGGCTGGGTATCGACCACATGGAAGCGCGAAGACCGCAGCCCCGGCACCAGCAGGTAGCGGCGCTCGACGTGCGGCCGGGGCGCCGACGGGCAGAGGGCGGCGCTGCACGCGTTCCAGCCGAAGTGGTGCAGCTCGTCGCCGACGTTCGGCATCTCGAGTGTCGAGACGACGCTCCCGTAGGCGTCCGAGGCGGGGTCGAGGTCGAGCACCCCCAACGCGTCCGGACGGGACTTCTGGTCGGGCTCGACCAGCGCCACGTAGCCGAACTTCTCGGGCGGCGCCTCCGCAGCGAGTCGGGGTGACGGATAGAACGTGGGATCGGGCGTCCAGCGTGCCATGGTTCCTCCCTGCCGTTGACCGGTGTGCGAATTCGTCGTGAGCTAGGTGTTCTACCCCATGCAGGATCCGCCGGCAACGAGTTTGGATCCAAACACTCCTCCCCGCTCAGGCGAGCTTGAACGCGAACGGGTCGACCGGCGGCCTCTCGGCCGCCCCGACCGGCGTCCCCGCGTACTGCCGCTTGATCCCATCGATCCAGGCCTGGCAGCGCGGCGTCAGCCGATGGTCGTCGTCTTGCATCCGGCCGCGCGTCACCAGCACTCCCAGGTCGGCGCCTCGGTAGCGGTAGTCGCCGGCCGCGGCAACGCGCAGATAGAACGCCTCCGACTCGTCGATGATCGAATGCCAGTCATGCGCCCAGCGGCGGAAGCGGATCCGGCCCCGGTCGTCGAGCCGCCAGATCCCCGAGCGGGGAGCCCGCGTCAGCAGCTCGACCTGGTCGGCGGTCTCCTTGATGATCAGCTGGCTCCACACGTCGTCGGCGGCCAGCCGCGCCCAGCGGTCATTGATCTCGTCGACGTCGATCTCGTAGTCGATGTCCAGGTACTCCAGCAGGTGGAACAGAAAGAGCGGCATGTCGGAGTAGGCCGCCAGGGTGACGTGGGTGATCGGCGAGAGCCCACTGACCCGCGGGTTCAGCTCGCCCAGGTAGAGGTCGCCGGTATCCACGTCGAGCAGGTAGTCCACCTCGAAGAAGCCGCGGTAGCCATGCCGGGCGAGCTCGGCGCCCAGGCGCTGGGTCATCTTGGAGGCCCGCCGCCGCTGCTTCTTGGAGAGGACGGACGGGTAGATGTCGTTGCCGCACCAGCCACCCTTGTACGGCGTCAGCTCGGGGTGGCCGACGAGCGAGGCGACGTACGGCCCGACCAGCGTCCCGTGGCGGGTGATCACCGCCTCCACGCACACCTCGACCGGCCGGATGCGCCGCATCACCTTCACGTCCTGGCCCGCAATCGACTTGCCGTGGCGGCGCCAGTCGGCCTCGCTCTTCAGGAAGTAGGTGGTGCGCCCGGAATCGCCGTAGGCGGTCTGCACGACCAGATCGTTGCCAAGGCCGGCATCGCGAGCGAGCTTGCGCAGCCGGCCGTAGTCGTCGGCGCGGCCGAGCACGTTCGGCACACTCGGCACCCGTGCCCGATTGCCGATGCGGGTGGTCACGATCTTCGAGTCGAGCTCGGAGCGGAGCTCTGCCGACGGGTGGGCGACCTCCAGGCCGAGCGCCGCCGCGAGCTCTTCCGACTCCTCGTCGAACATCACGAAACACGCCTTCCCGCCCGATCCCTGGCGCTTTACGAAATCGGCCACCTCCGGGTGGCCGAGCAGATAGTTACATATCTCCTCGATCGATTGAAACTCCCGCGTCTCGCGTTCGCGGGGTACGAAGACGCGGGGATGCCCACCCTCGTAGGAGTCGAAATATGTGACGTAGTTGAAGGAGCTCACCCAGCGGTCGACGCCCATCAGGTTGAACGCGGTGGGAGAGATAAAATTGATCGGAGTACGGTTGGTCCGCAGGTAGGCGCGGATCTCCGAGACGTTGGCGAGCATCGGGCGCCTGGGCGCCATCAGCCGGCAACCTCCGGCCACGGACCCGATATCTCGGCCCGGACCGGCAGCACCCGCTCGATGTCCTCCACGGCCGGGACCATACCGTTCCCGGCGCGCGGCGGCATGGACTTACCCCAGAAGCTTCCTGACCCCGTCAAGCCTCTTCCGCAGATCCTCCACCTCGGCCGCCTGCGACTTGATCGCGTTGGCCAACGCCTGGACGTCGTCCACCAGCCGCGTGGCCAGCGCGTCGATGTCGCCTCCGGCTTTCCGCGCCGCCCGCGCTGGGCGCCGCGCGGGAGCCGAGCGTGCTGTCGAGGCCTTGCGCCGGCGGCGCGGTGACGTCGTGCCGCGCTTGCGGGCGACACGGTAATAGTTTGCCGCCACCGTCCCCGCCTGTCGGCCGCTGTCGGCGGAGATCTTGGCAAACGCCTGCGTTCGATTCATTCCGCCGGCGACCAGCTTCTCTACCTGTTCAAAGATCTGCTCACCGATAACACCCGTGCGCGGCATGTGGACCCTCCGGTCGATGGTAATTGCGGAGAGTTTATACACATGTCAGGACGGTGGCGTTTCAGTTGACATATTGTTGTTGAATGATTGTGGTATCGCGGCGCTGCCGCGGGTCCCGGTTTGACGGCGCGACGAAGACCCCCTACCATGTGCAGCACGATGCCGAGCAGCACCCGTACCGAGGAGATCGCAGCCCGCTCCGCGCTGAGCGGGCGTCCTGTCGGATGCTCATCGCTCAACCTCCTCGGCCTTCTCCTGCTCGCCCGCTAGGGCGACGGACTTCGACCACGCGCCGCGTCCCGGCGCACACGCACGAAGCAGCAGGTGGGAGAGGTGCGTCCTCTTCCGAACCCCGCAGAGGAGGATCCGAGCCATGGCAGCAGCGCACGACAACACCGTACGCATCTTCGACACGACGCTGCGCGACGGCGAGCAGTCGCCCGGCATCGCGCTCAACGCCCACGAGAAGATCGAGATCGCGCGGCAGCTCGAGCGGCTCGGCGTCGACATCATCGAGGCCGGCTTCGCGATCTCCTCGCAGGGTGAGCTGGAGGGCGTGCGCGCCGTTTCGCAGGCCGTGGACTGCGTCGTCGCGTCGCTCTCCCGCACCGGCGAGGAGGACGTCGAGGCCGCCATCGAGTCGCTGAGCGATGCCCGCAGCCCGCGCATTCACGTCTTCATCGCGACATCCGACATCCATCTCGAGCACAAGCTGCGGATGACCCGTGAGCAGGTGCTGGAGGGCGCCCGCTTCGCGGTTGCCCGGGCCAAGGCGTTCTGCTCCGACGTCGAGTTCTCCTGCGAGGACGCCACCCGCTCCGACCCGGACTTCATGGCCCAGGTGGTACGTGCGGCAATCGCCGCCGGAGCGACCACGATCAACATCCCCGACACGGTCGGCTACACCGTCCCGGCCGAGTACTCGGCGATCCTGCGCGGCCTCTACGACCGCGTGCCCGAACTGGAGGGCGTCGTCCTCTCCGTCCACTGCCACGACGACCTGGGCATGGCCGTCGCCAACTCGATCGCCGGCGTCGAGGCGGGGGCACGGCAGGTCGAGTGCACGATCAACGGCATCGGCGAGCGCGCCGGCAACGCATCGCTGGAGGAGATCGTGATGCTTCTGGCCACTCGCCGTCCGCACTACGGGATGGCAACGAACATCGTCACCCAGGAGATCGTTCGCAGCTCGCGCCTGGTCTCCCGGCTGACCGGCTATCCGGTGCAGCCGAACAAGGCGATCGTCGGACGAAACGCCTTCGCTCACGAGGCCGGCATCCATCAGCACGGGGTGCTCGCCCACCGGCGGACGTACGAGATCATGGATGCCGAGTCGGTCGGCCTGCACGGATCGGACATCGTCCTTGGCAAGCACTCCGGCCGGCACGCGCTGCGCCAGGCGCTGGCCGACCTGGGCTTCACGATCGAGGGCGACGACCTGAAGCGGGCGTTCGTCCGCTTCAAGGAGCTGGCCGACCGCAAGGGCAAGATCACCTCGCTCGACCTGGAGGCGATCGCCTCCGACTCGCTGCGCGAGCGCGAGGAGGCCTACCGGCTGGCGTCGGTGGCGATCAGCACCCGCACCGGCGAGCAGGCGCAGGCCGAGGTGACGGTGGCCGGCGACGGCGGCGAGCAGACGGCGACCGCACACGGCGACGGCCCCGTGGACGCCGTGTTCGGTGCGATCAACCACCTTCTCGGAATCCCCGTGACGCTGGTCGAGTACTCGATCGGTGCCGTGACCGGGGGCGCCGACGCGCTGGGCGAGGTACGGGTCGTGGTCGAGTTGGGCGGCCGCACGTTTGCCAGCCAGGCCGTGTCGACC
>DASUHT010000046.1:0-8106 GCA_036273335.1 Gaiellales bacterium
GAACGCTCCCTGCGTCCTTGTGAGGCTTGCGTCCGGCCTCTGCGTGATCGCAGACGCCTCCCGACCGCTGTCAAGGCGTCCGCCTTGACAGCTGGCCGCTCAGGACATCACGGCGGCGCGGAATCAACCATCTGACCGTACCGGCGGCCCGGCCCGCCTTCCCGCCATACGCTTGCCGCGTGCGGCGCCTCGACTCCCCTGACGTCATGCTGGTGACGGCCAACGTCCTGTGGGCGCTCAACTACGCGAGCACCAAGTTCGCGTTGGAGGCATGGCAGCCGTTGGCGTTCTCGCAGCTTCGGTTCTCGGCCGCTGCACTGCTCAGCTGCTCGATCGTCCTCGCCCGCGAGCGCAGCCTGCGGATCGCCCGTGCCGATGTCGCCATGGTGGTCGCCGCTGCCGCCACCGGCATCTTCCTGAACCAGGTGCTCTTCAACTACGCGGTGCAGAAGACCACCGCCGCAAACGTCGCCCTGATCCTGGCCTCGGCGCCCGCGTTTGCCGCGCTCTTCGTCGTCCGAGTCGGCCAGGAGCGTCTGCACCTCAGCCACTGGCTGGGTTTGGCGGTGGCCCTGGCCGGCGTTGCGCTCGTTGTCGGGGGTGGCGGGGGAGTTGCCGGCGGCAGCCTGTTCGGCAACCTGCTGGCGGTCGGCGCCGCGGTCACCTGGGCCGCCTACTCGGTGATGCTTCGCCCGCTCTTCGGCCGCTACTCGGCCTTCCGGCTGAGTGCGCTGATGATCGCCATCGGCGCCGTCATGCTGCTCCCGCTGTCGCTCACCCAGGTGCACGGCCAGGACTACGCGGCCATCGGCGCCGGCCGCTGGGCGGCCTGGGGCTACTCGACCATCTTTCCGTTGCTGGTCACCAACCTGCTCTACTTCCGCAGTCTGCGCCGTGTCGGCGCCGCCCGGGCGACGCTCTACATGTACCTGCAGCCGTTCCTGGCGGTGGTCTTCGCGGCGGTGCTGCTCGGCGAGGAGGTGGCGGTGATCCAGCTCGCCGGCGGCCTCATCATCATCGCCGGCGTCGCACTCGGCCGCCGCGGCCCGCGGCCGCGGGGCGTCGAGGTCCAGCCGGCCGACGCGGGCTAAGGAATAACCGGAGCCCGGTGGACGGCGTCGCAAGCTCGGAGGCACCCGGGGCTCCAGGCCGGGAACGACCACTCGCGAAACGCCGCCACCGGACTCGCCCGTGCCCACGACGGCCTCATCGGTAATTTAGCGCATTTGCAGCCCAATTTGTGAACCCCGAAAGAATCGTTACGGAGCGGTTACAAGTTGTTCAGAGTGCAGGCTGCGAAGAACCCATACCGCGAGCACCCGGGCGCAGCGCGCGACGTCCTCGAGCGGCACGTGCTCGTCCGGCGTGTGGGCCAGCCGCGGATTGCCTGGCCCGTACAGCACGCAGGGGGTCGCGCCGTGGTGCATCAGCAGCCGCGCGTCGCTGCCGTAGGGCACTCCGGCAAACGGCGGCAGGCGGCCCAGGACGTCGCGGGCCGCGGCGCCCAGCGCCCACGGCAGCGGGTGGTCGGCCGGGAGCGCCGCCGAGGCGAAGCGGCCGCCGCTGACCTCGAGCTCCGGCGGGTGGTCGCCCAACCACTCGTCGCCGGCGCAGGCCCGGGCGACGACCGCCCGCAGCTCCTCCTCCGCCTCCGCCGGCGACTGGCCGACGCGAACGCCGTAGCGGCCTTCGGCGACCGCCAGGTCGGGCACGCTGGACGACCACTCGCCGGCGGTGACGCGGCCGATCGAGGTCGGGTAGGGCAGGCGCAGGGCCCGCATCTGCGGGTGGGTCTCGGTCTCGTTTCGCTCCGCCTCGTCCTGCTGCAGCGCCGCCGTCAGCACCTGCAGCTTGTCGATGGCCGAGATCCCCTCGCCCCGGAACGCCGCGTGCGCGCCCCGGCCGGAGACGCTCAGGGTGAAGGTGATCGCCCCTGCCTGGGCGCTCACGATCGCCAGCTCGGTCGGCTCCGTGATCACCGCGGCGTCGGCGGTGTAGCCGCTGCGAATGGCCGCCAGCATGCCGGTGCCGCCGTCCTCCTCGGCAGGCACCGTGAGCAGCACCGCCTCCCCCGGAAACCCCGCCTCGGTTTCGCGCAGCGCCCGCAGCGCGGCCAGGCCGGCCACCACCCCGGCCTTCATGTCGCAGGCGCCGCGGCCGTACAGCAAGCCGGCCTTCACCGTCGGCGAGAAGGGGGGGTGCGTCCACTGCAGCGGGTCTCCGGGCGGCACCACGTCGATGTGGCCGGCGATCATCACCCGCCGGCCTGGGCCGTCGCCCGCCAGCCTGCCGGCGACCACCGGGAGCGCGGTGCGGGCCGCCTCCATGCCCGGGAAGTCGGGGTCGGCCGAGAGCGCCGCCGGGTTCTCGTCCGTGCGCTCCACGACGAGTCCGGCGGTCGTCATCCGCAACGCCACCTCGGTCTGCACCGCCGCCTCGTCGCCGGTCACACTGGGGATCGCCACCAGCGCCGAGAGGTCGTCGGCGATGCGATCGCGGTCGACGGCGCCGACGGCGGCCAGCTCGGCGGGTGTCAGGTTCTTCATCCGCGCAGGATGGGCCGGGTCAAGCAGGTCGGCCCGCCGCTCCCGTTGACACCGATCTCCGACGCCGGGAAGGCGTGCACCTCGCACCCCGCCTGCTCCAGCGCCCGCCGGGTGGCCGGGTTGCCGTCGGCCACGATGACCACGCCCGGCCGGACGGCGAGCACGTTGCAGCCGAGCGTCGGCATCTCCTCCACGGGCACCGGGAGCAGCCGCACCCCCAGCTCACCCAGGAGCTCATACAGGCCGGCCGGGAGCTGGGGCAGGAAGACCACGGCCAGATCGTCCGCCACCGGTGAGATGACCGACAGCAGGTGCAGGCACTCGGACGGCCCGGTCGCGTAGGGGACGTCGAACACCCGGACATCTCCGCCGGCCAGGGCGGCCAGCTGGTCGGCGCCCGCCTGGTTCGTGCGCAGCGAGCGGCCGATGCAGAGCAGGTCGGGCCGAAGCCAGAGGGTGTCGCCGCCGTCGACGGTGCCGGGCGGCTCGATCCGCCCGGCGACCGGGATGCCCGCGCCAACCGCCCACGCCTCCAGGTCGGCCTCCTCGCCCTGCCGGTTCGGCTTGCCCGAGCGGAGCGGAATCGCGCCGGCCTCGGACACGAGCAGCGGGTCGAACGTGTAGACCGCGTCCGGGCTCGTGCCGACGCCGTCCAGGACATCCACCTTGCATCCCAGGCCGGCCAGGACCCCGCACAGCGCGTCGTGCTGGCGGCGCGCCTCGTCCAGGTCGACGCGGTGCAGGAATCCCACCTCGGGCCGGTCAAAGCCGGCGCCGAAGGCGGCTCCCGGCCGGTTCACGAGCACCCGCCGAAGCGGCGCCGTCATGCTCTGCGCGCCGTAGCTGCGGGTGGTCGGGGTTGACATGGCGCGAGAGAATCTACACTGCCCGGCGACGATGGCCGACGAGACGGATTACCGCGCTCAGTACAACGACGCGATCAACCGCGCCGTGGCCGGCGAGGTGGGCGTCTATCCGGACTTCGACCGCCATCGTCAGGAGACCGTCTGGCGCATCCTGTCGGCCGACCGGCAGGCGCTCCTGCGCTTCTGCCAGCGGCTGGGGGTCACGGTCGGCCAGATGGACTCGATCAAGACGCTGCGCAGCGACAAGCCGCTGCTCCAGCTGATCGCCCACGGCCACGACGCCGACACGATCGCCAAGTGGGCGCGCGGCAGACACTAGATGGTCCCTCGCTGGTGGTCGTCGACTTCGACGGCACCGCCCACGAGCTGGATCTGCTGGATGCAGTGTGCAGCCGCCACGCGCCGGCCGAGACCGAGGCGGCCGAGGCCGCCCTGCTGGCGGGCGAGATCACCCTCGACGAGTGCATCCGGCGGGAGTTCGAGCCGATCCGTGCCGAGCACGACCAGATCGTCGCCGAGTGCCTCAGCCTGGGCCGCCTGCGGCAGGGGTTCGAGCCGTTCGTCGCCGCCGCCCGGGCCGCCGGACACCGCGTGGTGATCGTCTCCAGCGGGTTCCACGCGATCATCGGCCCGGTCCTCGAGGAGGTCGGCCTGGGCGACCTGGAGGTGTTCGCCAACGACGTCAGATTCAGTCCCCGGGGAACCCGCGTCAGCTTTCGCGACGGCGAGCTGTGCGAGAGCTGCGGCGAGCGCTGCAAGCGTCCGCTGGTGCGCAGCCTGAACGGCGGCGCGCCGGTCGTCTACATCGGCGACGGCTGGTCGGATCGCTGCGCGTCGGCGGCCGCCGACCGCCGATTCGCCCGCCGCTCGCTCGCCACCTACCTCGACCGCCAGGGGCTGGACTACACGGGCTTCGACAACTTCGACGAGATTGCGGAGGCACTCCTGTGATGACGCTCTACAGCGCAGTGCGCTGCCCCTACTGCGTACGCGTGCGGCTTGTCCTGGCCGAGAAGGGGATCGACCACGAGGTCGTGGAGATCGATCTCGCCGACCGCGATCCGGTGCTGCGCACGCTGAACCGGCGAAACCGGGTGCCGGTGCTCGTGGACGGGGACCTCGTGCTGCCCGAGTCGGTGGTCATCAACGAGTACCTGGAGGAGCGGTTCCCGGAGCCGCGGATGATGCCGGCGGACGCGGCTGGGCGGGCGCTGGTGCGCCGGCTGATCGTCGTCTTCGAGGATCTCACCGACGCCTACTACGCTTTCCGGCGTTCGCCCGACGCGCTGCCGCCGCTGCGCGAGCAGCTCCGCCACCTCGACGGCCAGCTCGCCGGGGGCTACCTGGCCGGCGCCGATCTCACGCTGGCCGAGCCCGGCTACTGGCCGTGGATCGCGCGGATGCAGGCGACCATGAGCGTCGACCTCGCGCCGTATCCGCGGCTGGAGGCGTGGAAGGCCGGTCTGGATGCGCGGCCGGCCTACGCGGCGGAGCTGGCGCTAATGGAACCCCAGGCCGCCGGCGCCTAGTCGGAGCGCCGGCCCCCGGGACCTGGACGCGAGATGGCCCTGACTGACGCTCGTCCGGCCGACCCCGGGCAGGCACGAAATCGGGTGCTCGCGGGGGTGGCCATGATCCTCGGCACCAGCGCTGCCATCCAGCTTGCGGCCGCCCTGGCGTCGACCGAGTTCGACCGACTGGGGCCTGCCGGGGCGTCGAGCATGAGGTTCGCGTTTGGGGCGGCCATCCTGCTGCTGCTGATCCGTCCGTCGTACCGCGGCCGGTGCGCGGCAACCTGGGTGGCGATTGTTGCCTATGGCGTTTCGCTCGCCGTGCTCAACCTGAGCTACTTCGCTGCGATCAACCGCATCCCGCTGGGCATCGCGGTCAGCCTGGCCTTCGTCGGCCCGCTTGCGATGGCCTTCGCCACCTCGCATCGGCGACGCGATGTCGGATTCGCGCTCCTGGCCGCCGCCGGCGTCGCCACGCTCGGCGGTATCGACCGGCCCGGGTCGACTCTCGGGATCGTCCTCGCCCTCGTCGCCGGCGTTGCCTGGACCGGCGTCGCCTACGCCGGCCGCAGCCTTGGCCGGCAAACCCGCGGCGTGGATGGTCTGGCGCTTGCTCTGCCGGTGGCAGCATTGCTCACGCTGCCCTTCGGGGTCGCCAGGCTCGGCCAGCTCGACGCCCGGGCTGCGGCGACGATGCTGGTGGTGGCGATCGGCGGGCTGATCGTCCCCTTCGCTCTCGAGATCGAGGGCCTGCGCCGTTTGGAGCCGGCAACTGTCGCTGTCGTCTACAGCATCGACCCCGCGATTGCCGCGGCCGTCGGCTTTCTCGCGCTCGGGCAGCACCTGACCACACCGCAGCTGTTTGGGCTGACGGCGGTCATCATCGCCAGTATCGGCGCGGCCGGCTCGGCCGCCGGGCGCGCCCGCGAACCCGAGCCGGGCACGGTCTGAGCCGGCGGGCCGCCGGAGCAGGCTCTAGGCGACGGCGGCCGTGCGTGCGTCCACGACGGCGGCGAAGCGGTCGGCCATGTCCCGCCCGATCGCCTCGTGCGCGGGCAGGTTGCGATCCATCTCCTCCTGGAATCGCACCTCGTCGTAGCCCTGCGAGGCGAGCTCCTCGGCGCCCAGGCGCTGCCAGTCGAGCAGGATCTCGCGGGTGACCTCGATGTGGAACTGGGTCGCCCAGGCGACCTCGCCGAGGCGGAACGCCTGCACGCAGACGGCGTTCTCTGCGAGCACCGGTGTCCCCTCCGGCGGCCGGCAGGCGTAGTGGTGCCACTGGAAGGCGGCGAAGCGCGCCGGCATCGCCGCCAGTACAGGGTCGGCGCTCGCCTCCGGCGCTGCATCGACCATCCGCCAGCCAACCTCGGGCTCGGCCGCCTCGTGGACGCTGCCGCCGGCCGCCTTGGTCAGAAGCTGGGCGCCCAGGCAGAGCCCGAACACCGGGATCCGCCGCACCAGCGCCTCCTGCAACAGCGCCACCTGGGGGTCGAGCCACGGGTAGCGCTCGGTCTCGTGCGTGTTGGCGGTACCGCCGGTGGCGAGCACGGCATCGTAGCCGGCCACGCTCTCGGGCAGCGGCTCCAGGTTCGGGTTCACATCCTCGACCGTGAAGCCGCGTTCGCGAAGCGGCGGCAGGAAGAGCTCCGCCGGACCGCCGGCCAGGTTTACCAGGTGCAGGACGCGGCGCCCGCTCACGGCTCGCACCGCCCGCCCAGGTGCTCGGCCAGGAAGCGCTCCGCCTCGGCCTGGAAGCGCATCGAGTTCGCGGGCTTCGCGAAGCCGTGACCCTCGTCCGGAAAGACCATGTAGGTGTGCGGGATGCCGCGCTCTTCCATCGCCTGGACGATCTGGTCGGACTCGGCCATCTTCACCCGCGGGTCGTTCGCTCCCTGGGCGATCAGCATCGGGATGCGGATATCCGAGACGCGCGACAGCGGGGAGCGCGACCACAGGAAGTCGGCCTCCGTCTCGGGATCGCCGACCCGGCGCTGGAACTGGGCGAGCAGCGGCGCCCAGTAGGGCGGGATGCTCTCGATCAGCGTCTTCAGGCTGGAGGGGCCGACGATGTCGACGGCGCACGCGAACACGTCCGGCGTGAAGGTGGCGCCGACCAACGCGGCGTAGCCGCCGTACGACCCGCCGTAGATGCCGACCCGGCCCGCATCGGCGTGGCCGGCGTCGGTGACGTGCCGAACGGCGTCGATCAGGTCATCGTGCATGCGCCCGCCCCATTCCCGGTCGGCGGCGTTCAGGAACGCCTTGCCGTATCCGGTCGAGCCGCGGTAGTTCACCTGCACGCACAGGTAGCCGCGGTCGGCCAGCCACTGGGCGGTCGGGTTGTACCCCCAGACGTCGCGGTACCAGGGGCCGCCGTGGACGAACAGCACCGTCGGCAGCTGCTCCCGCCCGTCCGCCGGGAAGGTCAGGTAGCCATGCACCTCCAGCCCGTCGCGGGCGGTGAACGAGAACGGCTCCATCGGTTGCAGCGCGTACCCGGCCAGTCGCGGTTGGTGGTGGAAGAGGAAGCGGGCCGAGCCGGCGGAACGGTCGAACACGTGATAGGCGACCGGCCCGTCGTCGGCGGTGAAGCCGATGACCCGCAGCCGGTCAGCGTGGTCGCGGTTTCCCAGCACCAGGTCGCCGCCGGCGACCGAGCGCATCGCATCCAGGTCGGACGCCCGGCTCGAGGCGAGCGCCCGATGGTCGACGCGGTCGCGCAGGAAGCTGACCACCTCGACCTCCAGCGTGTCGGGGTTCACGTCCACGTTCGACACGTCGTAGGTGGGATCGCCGGCGACCGGCTCCAGATCGCCCGACGCCAGGTCGATGCGGAACAGCTCGACCGCGTTTCGGTCCACCGACGTCAGGACGTAGAGGGCGGACCCATCCTGGCTGAAGGTGACCGGCGTCGTGGCCAGCGCGTCGTCGAGGCCCGCCCGCAGCAGCACTCTGCCGTCCACCTCGAGCTCGATCGAGCCGTCGGGCAGGTGCCGGATGCCGCCGCGCGGTCGCAGCTCGTCGTCGATCGCCCAGGGCACAAAGCCGGGGTTCTCGGCCAGCAGCTCCAGCTCGCCGGTGTCCAGGTCGAGCCGGTAGGCGTCGTGGATCTGCGGGTCGCGCCGGTTGAGGCCGACCACCACCGAGCCGGGGTGCCGCCGGGAGCTGGCGAGCAGCTGTGCC
>DASUHT010000047.1:0-3154 GCA_036273335.1 Gaiellales bacterium
TAGAGCGACCCGCAGATGACGACCGCCCCGTCATGGCCCGCAGCCGCGAGCGCCGCATCCCGGGCGTCCATCGGGTCGGCGATCGCCCGGCCGCCTGTGAAACGTGCCAGCTCGTCAGCCGGGAGCACGCGGGCATTCGTCGACTGCGTGGCGATCACCTCGTCGGCCAGCTCGAGCAGCGGCTCGACCATCGCCGGCACGTCCTTGTCGCCGAGCGTCGAGCAGACAGCGACCAACCGGCGGCCGCCGACCAGGGCCGGCAGCTCCGCGACCAGCCGGCGCATGCCGGCCGCGTTGTGGGCGCCGTCCCAGATCTCGAGCGGGCGCTGCCCGCGCACCTCCATGCGGCCCGGGACGCGCACCGCGTCCATCGGGGTCGGATCGACCGGCCGTCCCAGCGCAGCCTCGACTGCGGCCTGTGCGACCGCCCGGTTCTGGTCCTGGAAGCCGCCGCCGTCGGCGGTCACCACCTGCTGGTCGAGCGCGACCGGCGAGGTCCACCCCGGCTCGCCGATCACCAGGTGCGCCCAGGGCCGGACGACCGCGAGCTTCTCGGCGGCGATTGCCTCACGGGTGTCGCCGAGCAGGTCGGTGTGCTCCAGCGAGATGTTGGTCAGCACCACCACCCTGGCCCGCGGCAGCACGTTCGTGGCGTCCAGCCGGCCGCCCAGGCCGGCCTCGACCACCGCCCAGTCGACGCCGGCGCGTGAGAAGGCGACGAAGGCGGCCGCCGTCAGCGCCTCGAACTGGGTCACCTCGCCGCCGGCCGCTTCGCGGACCGCCAGCACCGCCTCCTCGTAGGCGGCGGACTCGATCTCGGCGCCGTTCAGACGGATCCGCTCGGTGAACGTGGAGACGTGGGGCGAGGTGTAGGCGCCGGTGCTCAGTCCCTCTGCCTCCAGCAGCGCCTCTGCGAACCGGGTGGTCGATGTCTTGCCGTTGGTGCCGACCACGTGGATGGCGTCGAAATCCGCCTCCGGGTGGCCGAGCCGCTCCAGAAGCGCCCGCATGCGTTCCAGGCCGAAGCGCATGCCGAAGAGCTCGAGCGAACCGATGTAGTCCGTCGCGACCGTCACGCAAGCTCTGCCAGGCGAGCCTCGATGTCGGCCAGCCGGGCGGCGTAGCGACGTTCCTTCTCCCGCTCCTCCTCGACCTTGGCCGGCGGCGCCTTGGCCAGGAAGCCCTCGTTGGCAAGGATCCCGCGCGCCCGCGCGAGCTCCTGCCGCGCCTGGTCGCGCTCGCCTTCGAGGTTGCTCAGGATCGCGGCCGCCGCCGCCCCGTCCGGGGCCGGCCGGCGCGGCAGCAGCTGCAGGAAGTGGTCGGGCGCCCATTCCGGGGGCGTCCGCGACGTACCGGGATCGGCGCGCACGATCGTCAGGAACTCGATCCATTCTCCGACCGCCGCATCGGCCTGGTCGTCGCGGCGGCCGGCGTCGGGCTCCGGATACGACTCCAGCATGAGCAGCCCGCGCTCACCCGGGAGGTGCTCCCAGATGGCCTCGGTGACGAACGGCAGCATGGGATGGGCCATGCGCAGGATGCCCTCGATCAGCCACAGGATGACGCCCGACCCCTCGGCATCGGCGGGCCGGCGCTTGGCCAGTTCCACGTACCAGTCGCAGAAGTCGTTCCAGATGAACGCGTAGAGGGTCTTGGTCGCGGCCGAGAAGTCGAACCGCTCGATCTGGTGCAGCAGGTCGGTCAGGGCGGCGTCGAAGCGGGAGGCGATCCACCGATCCTCGAGCGGGGCACCCGGGCCGGGGGGTGCCGCCGCCGCCCCGGCGCCGACCTTGGTGAGCGCGAAACGGGCGGCGTTCCAGAGCTTGTTCGCGAGACGTCCGCCCTCCTCGATCGCCCCACGGTCGAAGCGCACGTCCTGGGTCGACGACATCTTCAGGAGGCCGTAGCGGGTGGCGTCGGCGCCGTGCTCGTCGACCAGCTCCAGGGGGTCGATCCCGGTCCCCAGAGACTTCGACATGCGGCGGCCGTCGGGGGCATAGATGGTCGAGTGGATGAGCACGTCCGAAAACGGGATGTCGCCCATGAACTCGATCCCCATCATCAGCATGCGGGCCACCCACAGGTTGATGATCTGGCGGTCGGTGGAGAGGACGTTGCCGGGGTAGTAGCGGTCGAGGCGCTCGTCGTCGCGCTGCGGCCAGCCAATGGTGGCAAACGGCCAGAGCGCGGACGAGAACCACGTGTCCAGCACGTCCGGGTCGCGCTCCAGCTCGCCAGACCCGCAGGTCGCGCAGGCCGCCGGCTCGGCCAGGTCGACCGTCTGATGACCGTCCGGGCAATACCAGACCGGGATCGCATGGCCCCACCAGAGCTGGCGCGAGATGCACCACGGGCGCAGGTTGTCCATCCAGCTGAAGTAGGTGTTCTCCTGGCTCTTCGGGTGAAAGCGGACGCGGCCGGATCGCACCGCCTCGTTGGCCGGCCGGGCGAGCTCGTCCATGCGCATGAACCACTGCAGCGAGATCAGCGGCTCGATGCGGTCGCCGGTGCGGTCGCAGTGCCCGACCTCGTGCTCGTAGAGCTCCTCGTTGGCGATCAGCTGCTGGTCGACCAGGGCATCGCGGATGCGATCGCGGGCCTCCCCCACCGGCATTCCGGCGAACTCGCCGGCCAGCTCGGTCATCCGGCCGTCGAACCCGATCGCGGCCAGCTCGGGCAGGCCGTGCCGGCGGCCGATCTCGAAGTCGTTAGGGTCGTGGCCGGGCGTCACCTTGAGGGCGCCGGTGCCGAAGTCGGTGCGCACGTACTCGTCCGCGATGATCGGCACCTCGCGGTTCACGAGCGGAACGATCGCCGTGCCCCCGACCAGGTGCCGGTAGCGTTCGTCGTTCGGGTGGACGGCGACGGCCGTGTCGGCGAGGATCGTCTCCGGGCGCACGGTGGCCACGTGCAGGAAGTCGTTCGTCCCCTTGATCGGGTAGCGCACCTCGAACAGGGTGTCGGCCGCGTGCTCGTAGCGCACCTCCAGGTCGGAGATCGTCGAGGCGCAGGTCGGGCACCAGTTGATCAGCCGGTTGTCGCGGTAGATGTAGCCCTTGCGGTAGAGCTCGACGAACATCGTCAGCACGGCCTGCACGTAGCGGTCGTCCATGGTGAACCGCTCGTGGTCGTAGTCGAGCGTGGCGCCCAGCCG
>DASUHT010000048.1:0-13492 GCA_036273335.1 Gaiellales bacterium
CTACCAGCCCGACCATTCGCTGGGCTCCCGGGCCGGGGAGCTCCTGCCGGCGTGAGTAGCGCCGGCACGCTCGCGGCTCCGGGCTCCGCCCTCGCGGGCGCGTCCTCACTGGAGCCTGTCGATCGCCTCGCCGACCTGCGCAGTGAGTGGTCGGCGCTGGCACTCGAGAGCCGGAACGTGTTCTCGAGCTTCGAGTTCCTCGCCACCTGGTGGGAGCATTTCGGGGGCGACCGTCCGCTGCGCGCCGGCGTCCTTCGCGACGGCGAGGGCCGGGCCCGGGTGATCCTGCCGCTCTATCTGTGGCGAAGGCGCCCGCTGCGCGTGCTGCGGTTCCTGGGAAACGGTGCCGGAGACGTCCTCGGTCCGGTCTGCGCGCCCGGCCTTCGCAGCGAGGCGGGGCAGGCGCTCGAACGGCTGCTCGACGAGGCTCCCTGGGCCTGGGACGTCTTTGTCGGCGAGCGCCTGAACGCTGAGGCCGGCTACCGGGAGCGCGTGGGCGGGGTGCTGCTGCGCCGCGAGGGTTATCCGCTGCTGCGGGCGGACGGCGACTTCGAGCACTTCCTGGCCGCCCGCAGCAGCAACTTCCGGCGCCAGGCACGGGCCCGCCGGCGCCGCCTGGAGCGCGACCATCGTGTCCGCTTCCGGGTGACCGCCGACGCCGCGCACCTGGACGCCGACCTGGACACGCTGTTTCGCCTGCACGCCGAGCGCTGGGGCGGTGACTCGTCGTTCGGCGGCCCGCGGACGGCCTTCCACCGCGCCTTCGCACATGCCGCGTTCGACCGCGGCTGGCTGCGCCTTCGCATTCTGGAGCTGGACGGGCGGCCGGTGGCGGCCACCTACGGCTTCCGCTTCGCCGGCGTCGAGTCAGTCTTCCAGTCCGGCCGCGACCCGCGGCTGGAGCACGAGTCGCTGGGCCTGGTCATGCTCACTGAGGCCGTCCGGGGTGCGCTCGACGACGGCATCCGCGAGTTCCGGCTGCTGCGAGGGCACTCGCCGTACAAGTACCGGTTCGCCACCGAGGACGGCGGGTTGGAGAACATCGCCGTAGCCGCGGGCCGTCGCGGCGGCGCCGCCCTGGGCGCGCTTCAGGCCGTCAGCGGCTGCTCCCCGGCGCGGCGGCTGCTGCAGGGCCCGCTCGACCTGTGACCCGCATGCGGGTGCTCGTCCTGCACTCCCGCTACCGCTCCGGGGCGTCCGGTGAGAACCGGGTCGTCGACGATGAGGTGCGTCTGCTCCGCGAGGCCGGCCACGAGGTGCTCGCGTGGACGCCGACGCCGGCCGACGGCTCGGTCGGCGATCGTGCCCGGCTGGGGCTGAACGCCGTCTGGTCGCATCGGGCGGTGTCCCGGATCGACCGGCTGGCGACCGGATTCCGCCCCGATGTGATCCACGTCCACAATCTCTTCCCGTTGCTCTCACCTGCCGCGCTGCGAGCCGCGTCGGCGCGGGCGGCGACGGTGGTCAGCCTGCACAACTACCGCATGATGTGCCTGCCGGCCGACTTCCTGCGGAACGGCCGGCCCTGCGAGGACTGCCTCGGCCACCTGCCCTGGCGCGGCGTCGCCCGGCGCTGCTACCGCGGCTCGGCGCTGGCCAGCGCATCGCTCGCCGGCTCGCTGACCGGCCACCGCGGCCTCGGCTCCTTCGGCCGTGTCGACCGCTTCCTCGCGGTCAGCAACTTCGTCCGCCGAAAACACGTCGAGGGCGGCGTCGACCCGCGCCGGATCGTCGTCAAGCGAAACTTCTCCTGGCCGTCGCCAAAGCGCGAGGGCCCCGGCGGGCACTACCTGTACCTCGGCCGGATCTCGTACGAGAAGGGCGTCTCGACGCTCATCGACGCGTGGTCGAAGGAGCCGCCGGGCCGATTGCTGATCGCCGGTGACGGACCGGAGCGGGCGGCGCTGGAGGCCCGGGCGCCGGCGGGCGTCGAGTTCCTCGGGCACGTCGACACTGCGCGGGTGCAGGCGCTCCTGGCAGGGGCGCGAGCACTCGTCCTGCCGACCGTCTGTTACGAGGCGGCGCCGCGATCGGTGATCGAGGCGATGGCCGCAGGCGTCCCGGCAATCGCCAGCCAGACGCCGGCGGTGGCGGAGCTTGTCGAAGGCGACCGCGGACTACTCGTGCCGATCGGCGACCCGGCCGCCCTCCGTGCCGCAGCGTGGCGACTGGCCGGCGACCGCCTGTCGATCGAGCTCGGGTCGGGCGCGGCCGCCGAATGGTCGCGACGCTACTCGCCGGCGAGCGCAGTGACCGCCCTCGAGGCCGCCTATGCCGGCGCCATCGGGTCCCGCCGCTCAGCCGGCCGGCAGCCACGGCCTGCTGCGGCGGAGCGACCGGGCGGCCCGGACGAGCGGGGTTCGCCGCAGCTTCAGACCCGCCGTCAAACCAAGCTGGAGCCGCAGGCCGGTGTCGGTCCCGGTGAGGGGGAGCCGCGGCCGCCGGTAGGGGGTGTCGCAGGTGTGGTCGGCGGTGAGTGAGCAGCCCGCCTGGTAGCCGGCCTTCCGCGCCGCCGCAGCAACCCTCCGGTCGGCCATCCCGTAGGGGTAGGCGATCGTCGCGCAGGCGCCGAAGCGGGCCGCGATTGCCTCCCGCGACGCGGTCAGCTCACGCGACAGCGTCTCGTCGTCGACTAGCGTTAGCAGCGGGTGCGACAGGGTGTGCGAGCCGACCTCCCAACCCTCCTCGCGCAGGGAGGCGAGCTCGTTCCACCGCAGCGGGCGCATCCGCTCCGGCGGCTCGTGCTCGACCCCGAACCAGCGCATCGGCGCTCCGGAGTCGACGAACGGCGGCAGCACGAAGACGGTCGCCGGATACCCCACCTCGCGGAGCGCCGCCAGGGCGCGCCCGACCGATGCGTAGCCGTCGTCGAACGTGACCACGACCGTCCGCCGCGGCAGCGTCCCGGCCTGCCACCTGCGCTCGGCCTCGGCGAAGGTCAGGCCGACGTACCCGCTCTCGCGGAGCAGGCGCAGCTGGGCTCGCAGCGTGGGCTCGGGGATCGCAAGCGACGAATCCCAGTCGGCGCCGACGGCGTGATAGGCGACGCGGACGACCGCCGGGCGAAGCGGCACGGCTTCAGCTGCGCAGCTTGCGGGTGATGTCGCGCGCCTTCAGCATCGACTGGAAGGCGGCCGACTTGACGACGTCCGCCGTGTGCGACGCGCCCGGCCGGCGCGGATGCAGGCGCGCGCGGCGGAGCCAGCTGTTGACCCGGTAGACGCCCTCCGCCCGGTGGCAGTAGTCCGTATACCAGGGGATCGAGAAGGAGATCGAGACGCCGCCCTCGGTCTCCACCCAGTGCGGGATATACGAGGGCAGGTAGACGCCCGTCCCGCGCTCGATCGTGAACCGCTCCGACGCCGCCTCCATCGCTGCGAAGTCGCAGGTGCGGCCGTCCACATAGAGGTCGATCTCGCGCGCGAGTACCCGTGGTCGATCCTCGAACGCGGCGACACTGACGTGCTTGGTTCCCCGCACCTGGAGCAGGAAGCTGTGCTCGGCGTCGAAGTGCATCGGGGTGGTCGAGTTCGAGCAGGAGATGAAGATGTAGCCGGTCTTCCGGGACATCCCGCCCTCGCGCCCCTCGACGAGCGGCGCCACCTGGCCCAGGCACTCCTCGACCAGGTTCCGGTACTCGGGCACCTGCTGAACGTCGCGCAGCGAGATCCGGTTCCGGTGCTCCTCGATGTTGAGAATGCTCTGGGACGGGCGGCCGTGGCCGACCTCGGCATAGCCGCGACTGGTACCGATGGCCAGGTTTCCCGCCTCGCGCCGGACCGAGCGGGCCGGCAGGCGGTCAGCGAGCTCGGCGATCGCCTCGATCGACAATAACGGGTGGTCGCTCAGCGAGTGGTGGACGAGGATCGAGCGCCGTGCGAACGCGCGGGCAAATTCATCACGATCGATGTCGAGAACGTCTGTTTGGGTGATCGTCGCTCGTTCCATGGATGCATCGTCCCATCGCCATCCGCGCGGGACAATGGGCCGATCGGCGCGTTTGTCTGAGCGGTGTGACCTATGAATGTCGCCGGGTCATGTCGTCATGAACCATCCGGACTACTCCTCCCCCCGGATTCCCGTGGAGCGCGCGGGGAATTGGCGTCGTCGGTGAGCCACCGGTCAACTGTCTCCATTACGTGAATCGATGCCGCCTGGTGCGCCATCGGGGCACCGCGCTCCGCTTCCGCGGAAACGTCACATGAAGCACGTTCCGTGGTCCCTCGGGACGTAACAAATGGGCTCACGGCCGCATAGACAGTTCAGCAAACCGTGCCTACGATGACGACGCTCCACCACGCAACCATGTGCGCGGGGCCCATCGAGAATCGAGGGGGCAGTGATGCGGGTACAGGCACCGGCCGGTGGCGTCACGGCGCGCCCGGCAGCGGAGGACGACCTTACGGAGGTCGTCGAGGCTCCGCGGCGCCCCGCGTCTCCGCTTCCCACCCGAGCCACCCAGGCCCTCCCGGTCGCCCGCCGCCGGCGCCCCGGCCTCTCCCGTCTGGCCGTGCTCGCAGCCGACGCGGCCTGCCTGGCGGCCGCACTGGCGATTGTCGGCGACGACGTCCGAAGCGTCTGGCAGGCGGTGGCGGCGGTCATCGTCTGGGTGACCGCCTTCGCCGCCTTTGCGCTCGACATGCCACGCCGCCTGGAGGCGCCGGCTGAAGCACGGCGCACGCTGGCGGCGACGGCCGTCGGCGGCTGCGGCCTCGCGCTCACCGCTTCCACCACCCCGCGCACCGTGGCCACGGTTCTGGCCTGTGCGCTCGCGCTGGAGCTCGCCTGGCGCAGCGCTTTCCGGGTCGTCCGTGAGCGTCGGCGGGCGCTCGGCCGGTCGGCCCAGCAGGCGCTCCTGGTCTGTGCGGCGGCGGACGCCGAGGGGCTTGTCCGCGAGCTGGGCGGCAGGTTCACCGTGGCCGGCCGGCTCGACCCGGCTGCCGCCGACGACGCCGGCGCCGAGCTGCACAGGCTGGATGCCGAGGCGATCCTCGTTCACGCGCGCAGCGTGTCCACCGACGCTGCCCGCCGTCTCATTCGCACCGGCCGCCGCGAGGGGGTCGACGTCTGCATCGTCACCGACCTGCCGGGGATGTTCGACGGCGGCTATGCCGTCACCAGCGGCGGCGAGCAGCTGATCGCGAGCGTCCAGCCGCCGGCCTTCCTGCGCACCCGCTGGGCGGTCAAGCGGGCAGCCGACATCGTCGCCGCCGGCGTCCTGCTCGTCCTGCTGGCGCCGCTGATGGCCGCGATCGCGCTGGCCATCCGCCGCACCACCGGGGGGCCGGCGTTCTACCGCCAGCTGCGGGTGACCCGGGACGGCCGGGTGTTTGCGATGGTCAAGTTCCGGACGATGACCGACGCGCCGGTGGTTGCCGTCGACGACCGCGCGTTCGCCAAGATGGCCGCGGACGACCCGCGGATCACGCCCCTGGGACGCCGCCTTCGCCGCACCAGCCTGGACGAGCTGCCGCAGCTCTGGAACATCTTTCGCGGGGACATGAGCCTGATCGGCCCGCGGCCGCTCCAGGTCGAGCAGGTGACGGCCAACCGCGCCCTGCTCGAACCCCGCCTGGCCGTACCGGGAGGACTCTCGGGCTGGTGGCAGGTGAACGGCCGCAGCGACACCGACCCGGAGGCGGCCGTGCAGCTCGACATGTTCTATATCGACAACTGGTCGCTGGGCCTCGACCTGTACATCCTGGTCCGAACGTTCGGCGCCGTCCTCTTCGGCCGGGGGGCGGTCTGATGGCCGTTCCCGGGCATCCACCCGACTCACGAGTGAGGCGAGCAATGAGAGCCAAGATCCTGGTCACCGGCGCCGGTGGCTTCATCGGGCATCACCTGGTCACATCCCTCAAGGGCGACGGCTACTGGGTTCGCGGCGTCGACGTCCAGGAGCCCGGCTACGAGCGAACCCGGGCAGACGAGTTCCTGGCGCTCGACCTGCGCTCGCCGGACGCCTGCCGGCAGGCGGTGCAGGGCGTCGACCAGGTCTACGCGCTGGCCGCCGACATGGGCGGCATGGGATACATCTCGAACCACCACTCGGAGATCCTGCGAAACAACTTCCTGATCAACGTGCACACCGTCGAGGCGGCCCGCGAGGAGGGGGTGTCCAGCCTCCTCTACACCTCGTCGGCATGCATCTACCCGGAGTACCTGCAGCGGGTGACCGACGTCCGGCCGCTGCGCGAGTCGGACGCCTACCCGGCTCAACCGCAGGACGCCTACGGCTGGGAGAAGCTGATCACCGAGCGGCTCTGCGACTACTACCGGCAGGATTACGGCCTGGACGTGCGGATCGTCCGCTTCCACAACATCTACGGCCCGCTGGGCACCTGGCGCGGCGGCCGTGAGAAGGCGCCGGCGGCCCTCTGCCGCAAGGTGGCGGTGGCCAAGCTGACCGGGGTGCCCGAGATCGAGATCTGGGGCGACGGCCGCCAGACGCGCTCCTTCTGCTACATCGACGACTGCATCCTCGGCCTACGCAAGCTGATGGCATCTGGCTACTGCGAGCCGCTGAACCTTGGTCAGGACCGGATGGTCTCGATCGACGAGCTGGCCGACATCATCGGCGCCATCGCCGGCGTCGAGCTCCGCAAGCGCCACATCCCCGGGCCGGAGGGCGTGCGCGGCCGAAACTCCGACAACAGCCTGCTCCGCGACGTGCTCGGCTGGCAGCCGGCGATCGACCTCGAGGACGGGCTCGAGCACACATACCGCTGGATCGAGCAGCGGGTCCGCGAGACGCTTCGCGACGGCGAGCTGCCCCATTCCCGGCCGGCGGCCGTGCCCGCCTGAGACGATGCTGACGGCGACCCGCAGCACGCCGGTCCTCGGCGTCGACTTCTTCGCCGGCAGCTACGACGACGCCGTCCACGCGGTGATCGACCGCGGGCTCACGGGCGCCGGTGGCTATGCCACGCTGACAAGCGTGCACGGGCTGGTGCTGGCTCAGCACGACGCCGTGCTGCGGCGGGCGCTCGACGAGGCGACGACGAACTTCCCGGACGGGGTTCCCGTGACCTGGCTCCAGCACAGCACCGGCGCCCCCGGCGCGCAGCGGGTGTGCGGGATCGACCTGATGCCGAGCGTCCTCGAGGCTGGGCAGGCGGCGGGGCTGCGCCACTACTTCCTGGGTTCGACGCCGGCGGTGCTGGCCGCCCTTCGCCGGCAGACGGCGGCGCGCTACCCGGAAGCCCAGGTGGTGGGGACGTACTCGCCGCCCTTCGCCCCCTTCGACGCCTGGCACGAGGAGGCGATGGAGGGCCTCCGCGCCTCCTGCCCACACCTGGTCTGGGTCGGGCTCGGGGCGCCCAAGCAGGAGCTCTGGATGCACCGCTTCGCCGCCGACTACCATCCCGCGCTGGCGCTCGGGGTGGGCGCCGCCTTCGACATCGTCGCCAGCATGCGCCCCCGCGCACCGGCCTGGATGCGGCGGCACGGCCTGGAGTGGCTCTACCGCCTGGGCCTCGAGCCGCGCCGCCTGACCCAACGCTACGCCCGCTACAACAGCGAGTTCGCGGTGCGGGCGGCGATGCAGATCGCAGCGGTGAAGGCGCGTCGTCATGCCCCGGGAGGCCGGCCGTAGACCGCTCAGGTCACGCGCTCGCTCCTGCTCCGTCAGGCCGGCCGCTTCGTTCCACCGCTCTCGCCGCGGGCGTGGCCGGCGGCCTGGTCGCGGTCGGCGCGCTGGTGGTGGTGAAGCCCCTGCTCGCCGCCGTCGTGGTGGTTCTGGTGGTGATTGCGGCGCTGGTGGCGCTGGCTCGCCCGCTCCGGATCGACCACGCCTACCCCGCCGCGCTGCTCCTGCTGGCGGGGTTCGTCGCCCTGCCGCGTGTGGCGACGGTCGGGTCGTACAGCGGCCTGGCGGTGCTGACGATCGTGATCGTCCTGGCGGCGCTCCCGATCCTGCTCCTGCGCCGGCGCGTGCGGCCGGCGGTACCGCGGCCGCTGCTCCTCTTCACCGCCTATACCTGCGTCGCGCTGGTCGTCGCGGGGCCGAGCTCGACCGGCATCCAGAACGTCCTCATCTTCCTGGCGTTCATCGCGGCCATCGCCGTCACGGCAAGCGGCGTCCGGTCGCAGGCGGAGATCCCGCACACCATCGTGCGCGCTTTCGACATCGCCGCCTGGACAGGAGTGGGCGTCCTGGCGGCCCTGCTCGCGACTGGCCACGGGGCCACCCCCACCGATGTCCTGGCGCCGCGTCCGTTCGCCATCTTCGCGGTGCTCGCGCTCGCCTGGGCGCTGGCCCGGATGCGAGTCGAGCGCCGCGGCGGCCTGCTGGCGGCCGCCGCCATCGTCGTGATCGTGGTCAGCCTGTCGCGGGGGGAAATCGTCGCGGTCGTGCTCCTGCTCTCCCTGAACTGGGTCGGGCCGGGCGGCGCAGGGCGGCTGGTGGTCGCCGCCGTCACCCTCGCCCTGCTGGGCGCCGGGCTCTTCTACGCAACCGAGCACGTGAGTGCGCTGCACACGCGGTTCTATGGTGGCGACCAGCAGACCCTGGATGGCGTGAGGATCAACACCGAGGGCCGGGTGGGCGTCTGGCAGGCGACCTGGGCCCACTGGAAGACGTCGCCGATCCTCGGTCACGGCCCGGGCGATGCGGACCACATCTCCGGGTTGCAGGGCCTCGATCACCCCCACAACGACTTCTTGCGGATCCTCGACGATAGCGGTCTGGTCGGGCTGGCGCTCTGGCTGGCGGGCTACTTCGAGCTAATGCGCCAGGCGCGCCGAGCCGACCGCGAGAGCCGCTCTCCGACCGATATCAGGGTCGCCTGGGCGGCCTTTCTGGCGCTCGCCGGGATCGGCCTGATCATGCTCGTGGACAATCCCGCTGACTACGTGTTCATCATGTGCCCGCTGGGCGTCCTGGCGGGCGCAGCGCTGGGGATCCGGCTGCGCGGATTGCCGGCTCCCGGCCCCGTGCCGTGACCCAGTCAGGCACCGGCCGTGCGCCGTCCCAACACCGGCATCTTGCGCCTCCGCGATCCCGGATTCGGCGCCCCCCTGGGCCGCTGCGGTGTGTACACCTGCCGCCCCTCATTGGTGTCTGTAAGGACAAAGCCGAGCTTGTAGACCGGTGACGAGCCGAGGAGCCGTGACAGCTCGGCGAGCGTGCGGCGGGTGATCCGGTTCGCCCGGACAATGACGAGGGCCGCGTCCACGCGTTTGAGCATCTCGAGCGCTTCGGCCGACGTGAGCAGCGGCGGCGAGTCGACAAGCACGATGTCGACGCGGGTCGCCAGGTCGGTCAGCACCTCCTCCAGCCGCGCCATCGCCTCCTGGCCGACCAGGTCGTCGCCGGCCGCTCCGGCCGGGAGCACCCAGAGGCCGGCCGAGCCGCCGGCCGCCGGCTCGGCGCCGTCGCCGTTGAGGCTCGCCAGGTCGCCGCCGTCCGCCGCCGAGACATCGGCATAGACGAGGGCCCCGTCGAGCGTCGCTCGGCCGCGCAGTACGTCGGCCAGCCCCAACTGCAGGTCGAGGCCGAAGAGCCGGTCGAGCGAGGGGCCGCCGCTCGCGGCCGGGGGCCGTGTGTCCGCGTTCACGAGCGCCACTCGCCTTCCGCCTCGGGCGAGAGCGATGCAGAGGTTGCCCACGGTGCACGACCGCCCCTCGCCGGCCGTGGCGCTGGTGATGGCGACCAGCGGCGCGTAGTCGTCCGAGCCATCCAGGCGCGGCGGCAGCGCGGACTCTAGCGTTGCTGCCACCACCCGGTAGGCCTGGGCGAGGGAGCCGCCGGGGTCCACCTCGGCGACCAGCCCGTGCTGCCGGCGGACCGCCCGCGGCGCCCGCCAGAGGCGGCCCAGGAGCGGCAGCCCAAGCCCGCTTGAGACCTCGCCGTCGGTGACCACCCGGGCGTTGATGCCCTGGAACAGGAAGGCCATACCGATCCCGAGCACGAGCCCCAGGAAGAGCCCGAGGGCAGCGTTTCGACCGGTCATCGGTTGCACCTGCTTGGCCGTCCGCGCCGGCTGCACGAGCGTCGCGTTCGAGGTCTGGAGCGCCGCCTGCGACTGCAGTTGCTCGTCCTTGCGCTGGAGGCTCGTGTAGAGCGCCGAGCCGCTATGGCCCTCGGCGAGCAGCTTGGCCAGCCGCCGCTGGACGCCCGCCCGCGCCTGGTGCAAGGGTGCGGTATCGATCGCCCGCCGATAGGCGGTGAAGGCACGGGCGTAGGCCGTTGCGAGTGCCTTGGCGGCGGTCTTGCTGCCCGCCGTGACCGTGAACGAGAGCAGATCGGAGTTGGGGTCGGCGCTGACCGATGAGTCGCCCAGGAACTGCTGCTCGTCCAGACCGCGGGCTGGCGACGTCGCGGCGATCGTCTGCAGCACAACCGCCGGCACGCGGGCAAGGTCAGCCTGTGTCTGGGCCACCCGCGCGGGATCCTCTTGCGGCAGGGGCGAGCCGGGCTGCGCCGCCGGCGACACCGAGAGATTCTGGGTGTTCAGGAGATCTCGGGCAGTCGCCGAGTACCTGACGGGCTGACTGAGCGAGAAGGCGACGGCCACGAGTGGGACGACGATGACTGCGGCGGCCACCAGCCAGCGGTTGCGCCGGATGACAGCCAGGTAGTCCTGGAGCGACGACTCACGGCCGGCGATGGGATCCAAGCAGCCCGTCCTTTTCTCGATGCGTACGCCGTATTCATGGTCGCAGCGACGAGGAAGAAAACAATGGGCCGGGCGGCCGGTTCACTCCGTCCAGTCAGCACCTTTCCACCCTTCCTCGGTGCACCTGGCGAGCCATCCCGCGTGGTCCCTCTGTTCCCCGTGGGCTGAACCGAAGGCGATCCAATGAGAGCGGGAATCACGGTGGAAACGAAACCGCCCGAAGCCAGCCGAGACACAACCCGCCGGCGTCACGCGTCGAGCTTGTTCGTGGCGACGAGGTTGCCACGAAGCACCGGTCTGAGTCCGAAGAACGTGTAGGCGCCTAACCGGTTGCCGACGAGATGATTGTTGCTGATCAGTACGTTCTGCACCCGCGTGCCCTTCCGGCCACTCGTGTACAATTGCAGCCCGTAGTTCTGTCCCCAGCAACGGTTTCCCGTGACCTCGATCTGCCGCACCGTGACACGGTCCTCGGCTGGGACGATTGCGATGCCCTGATTCGGATGGTTGTCATGGATCAGGTTCCCCGTGACGAGCGTGTCGGCGTTTGACTGCTCGTGCGCCTTGCCACACCAGAGCAGCAGGCCGGCCGCCCCGGTCGAATCGGCGAGGTCGTTTCCGGTGATTCGGTTTCGCGCTCCACTGACGGCCATCGCCTCGCCGCCATGAGGGCCGAAGACGGTGTTGCCGTGAATGATTGAGCCCGTGAGTTGGTCGAGACCGATCCCGACTCGCACCGGGTGGTCGATCGTGTTGTTCAGGATGTGGAAGCGCCGCTGGAGCCGCACGGTGCCAAGGATGCCGTGGGTCTGGATGGCTGCGTTTCCCTGGCTGTTCGACTGGTCAGCTCCAATGATCTGGTTGTCGACGATCCAGATGTCCGAGTTCGCTGCCGGAGGCGGACCTGGGTCGTTGGCCCGTATCCCGGCAGTGCCGCAGGTGTGGATGTAGTTACGCTCGAACCAGCCGTGCGTGAGGCTATTGAAGCCGATCGCGCTGTAGCCGATGTTTAAGAACCCGCAATCGTGTATTCGAACGTCACTCGTGTTCGATGTGATAACGATCCCATTGCCGCCAGGCCTCGTTGGGTAGCCCGAGTCAAGAGTAACCCCGCACATAACGAATCCCGCCGCACCGGGTGTGGTCACGCCAATCATGTCGCTTGTGTTATCGGGATTAGCCACAGCCGTCAGCTTCACTAAGCTTCGGTGCGCGCCCACCACGGCAACATTAGGTTTCTGGATCGTCAGGATCGTCGGTTGTGCGAGGTAGTTGCCCGGCGGGAAGTACAGCGCCCCACCGCTGTCCGGCAGCGCCGAGTATGCGGCCTGCAGGGCAGCCGAATCGTCGGTCATCCCATCGCCGACGGCGCCGTAGTCTTTGACGTCGAACAGCCCGCTCGCACATGCCGCCGCCGCCACGGACGGCTCGAACACCCCAGCGGCGGCGATGCTCGCAAGTGCTGCACTGCTGACGAGCTGTCGGCGTGTAGGCATCGAACTCTGACGTGACCCTAGCAACCAGCTCGGACAGGGGCCGGGCCACTCAGCCGTCGCTGGCGCCGCTGCCCCGCTAGCTGAACACGCGCCATCATCAGACTGGCGAAGCCGGAGGATATCGCCGCCGTGGGCGGCCTCGGTCGAGAATCGCGTACCGGGCGAGTATCGGCCAGGTGACTGCAGTGACCAAGGCCTTCCGAGTGCGTCGCATCTCGGCGTGCCAGCGGACATCCGGACGGACCGTCACCGCCGGGCCGCTGAACCGGGCGGGGTTGCCCGACACCGTGTGCTGTGTGCCGACTCGTATCCGCCCGAGCGGCGAGCTGTCGGAAACGCCGTCAGGCGACGTCGTCTTAGACACCGACGCCAATGCGGCGTGTGAGGCGCGCACCGGATCAGCGGCGAACGATTCGTATCGCACCAAGACGGAGGGTCGGGCGCGGTACATCAGGTTGCGAGCGATATCGAATTCGACATTCATGAAGTCCCACTGAAGTGCCGCCCAGGCGGGGCTGAACGTCGCCATGTACTCACGGTCGGAGGTGATCTCGGGCATCACGATCTTTCGCGTCCAGGAATGTGCCACTCCCCGGCTGTCGCGCACAAGATGCACGAGCGAGAGGTCGATGCTGGAGAGCGCCGCGAGCGCGCCGTACTGGGACAGGCCCTTCGATGAATCGACGATCCGGCGGGCGCCGCTGACCCGCCAGATAGCCCGGTAGAGGGGCTCGATGTACTCGAGATAGGCGGCGAAGTTCGCTCGGTAGCTTAGCCGCCGTTTCAGCAACGGCATCGCGAGTCCGAACCGCTCGCGTAGTACGCGCCGACTGAGCCACTCGACATGATCCACGTCGACGTGCTGCCATCCGCCGAACGCCGCTTGTCCAACCTCTCGCCAGAACGGGCATGCCAGGAACGGTTCGCCACAGCCGCAGAGTTGGTTCTCCGCTACTCCGCGGCGCCAAACGTGCATCACCTCCCCGACGTAGGCGGTTCCGGGCAGGGTTCCCATAACGAGACCGAGAATTGTGCTCCCGCTTCGGTCCGCACCGCCGATGTACACCACCTCCGGTCGGATCAACGCCGCGGTGACATGTTCGACCCTGGGATGGCGTTCTGCTTCGTTCATGCTTCGGGGACCTCTTGAATGGCTCGATGCAGTTCCCACCACGCGAGCGTTGCGCCGAATGTCAGCCCCAGCGCGAGGCCGGTCGCAGCGCCTAGCGCGCCGGCAGTATAGGCACCCACTGCCGCGAACGACAGCGTGGTCACGCCCCCCCAGACACGCGCTCGAAGGCTTCGGGAGGCAGCTGCGATCCCCCTCAGTCCGACGATGGCGGCCGTGAACGCTCCGCCTGCCGCGGTGGCTATGGT